>NZ_JBQRKO010000014.1:0-136700 GCF_052318935.1 Niallia sp. 01092
TTATAATACTTGTTATCACCAGGTACCATGGTTTCTTCAAAATATTTTAGAGCATGATGATTTCATCTAAACACAATCAGAAAAATTTTTATTTTTCTATTACCTTACACTAGATTCATTAGAGCTATCGATTATTTTGTATTTATTTCCAGTTTTACTTCCAATTAAAAAGCCCCCTAAGCCCTTCCAAAAACACAAATTATCAGAAGGGTTTATCGTAATAATTTTGGAATTCTTAGGTTAAAAATCGAAAAATGAATAATAGAATAATTTTGATCATTTTCTATACTGCTAATTCTTACATTAACCCCACCACATTGCTAAAACAAATAATGACCAAAAGGAAGTCGGTAGACCTATGGTACTAATAACAAGGGTATATACACCAAATCTACCTTTTTCAATTATTTGTTTTTTAATAACTATATATGTTAATACAGGTGTGACTAAATACAAGAAAACACTTATCATTGTTAGGGCAGTTAAATAGTATATAGGGTGAATTTCTATAATATTTTCATTCAAAAAATAAGCAATTCCCTGACCAAATATTCCTAATATGGTAGCTAAAATGATACTTCCAATTATAAGAACATTAGCTTTTATCATCATTCTCACCTCCAATTAATAATCAACAATTAAAAGTCACAGCAAATCATTCAACTTTATTTCAAATCTACATTTGCTTATTTTCCACATGCTCTACTCCATTTTCTGTATAAGATTCTAAAATAATTTTCCCATTACCCTTATAATAAAAATACGTTTTATCATCATTCTTTAGTTTAATACCAACCATAAAATTTTTATTTCCACTTAAATTCGCTATAAACGATCCACTAGAGATAATATCCTTTTTAGAAATGTTTTTTTCGGTTGTCAAATAGTTAATTACACTACCTTCAACACTTTTTTCTTTAAATTTTATGTAAGCAATTAGACTTCCTATCAAAATAAATACAACGAATAATACAATCCAAATTTTCTTCCTCATTTAAACCACCTTTATATTTCCTCGGTATCATTTAGTGTAATTTTACACTTAACCTGTTGTTTTATCAACCCTTTTAATTCTTAATTTTCCCGACGAATGGAAAATGCCTACACTAAGTTACTTAGTATCGGCTCTATTTTTTAATAATTTTATTATCTTTTCAATGACTTTATTATTCTTTTCCTTTGTCCGAATGCTTCCATAGAAACATGATAGGAAGAGCTTTAGCCATATGGTTGTGTCCCTTGCATTGCGTGATCCAATTCTCCTTCATTACTTGACAGGATCCAAAATGGAAATGAGTATAACCCGCGACAAGGTTCCCCTTCTGATACTCCTCTAGCTTTTTTCCTCGCGTTCCCTTTGTTTCTTAAGCATATGGCATATGGAACTTCTCCTTTTGGATGGAAAAGTAGAGTAGTGTAATTCATGTCCTTTCTATTTTACATTGCCATGAAACAAGAAAAGCCATTCATTGAGGATTCTTTTATCCTATTATTCTCGATTTCATGTTCCACCCAATGGTCACCGTTTAAATCTTTGCTGTATTTCACACTTAAAAATACGCTACCTTTTTTTGTTATAGGCTATGTTAAATTTTATTGTTGATTTATTAAGAAAGGCTGTTTTCGTAAAGTTTTGTTGTTTTTGGTATTTAGATTTTCTGTGTTGAAATTTATCCATAGAAACATTTAGATGGGCTGACTCGTCTAATGAGAATGAGAATGATACTAATAATAAACTTTGGGAGGTAATATGATTTGAGAAAAGTTATTCTTATGTCATTATCCTTAACTTTTATATCTTCACTTCTTTTTGGTTGTCAACCGAAAGAAAATATCACTACTGAAACTGCTGTTAATCCAACTACTAAGACGGAAAACAATAAAAAACTGTCAATTAATAGTGATTTTAATAGCGTCAGCATTTCAAAAACAAAAGGTGTTGATGAAATTACTTTTGATGATAAAGAATCTATTGATGCCTTTCGAAGCATATTACCAAATGCAGTAAAAGAAGCTGGCATAGTTAATATGGCTGACCCCGAATTTTATTTGGACATCGGTTACAACAGAAAAAATCACCAAAGTTTGTATTTATGGATAGGCGAAAAAGGACAAAGAAATACATTTATGAAAACGGAAGATACGCACACCATTTATACGGTTTCAGAAGAGGAGACCGATAAATTGATTGAATTAGTTGATTCTCGCTTTAATTAAGCCTTCGTATAAAGTCTTTTTTATTTTTTGGTTATCGAAATCGAGAGAGATTGCTATTTAACTATATCTAGTCTAAGAAGATTTTTTTAGAAATAACTAGAATAACTGAAACAAATAGAAGGATGATTTAAAAGAATAATGAAAGGTTCCACAAGGAATCTTTCTACCAAAGAAGAAACGTTGTTTTCTTCTTTTCTTTCTTCCTTGAATGTTATTTCATCGCATTCTCACCCTATTTGTTCAACCCAAGCACCATGATTTACACCACCCCATCGGGTAGGCTTTCGTCAGCCGGACTGTTACGGTAAATTCTCACGCCTATTAGCCGAGCTTAAAACACGCTTTTCCTTACTGAACAGCGTGCTATTCGACGCAGGGGGAGCCTTTCAGAGCGTTACCTCCTCATTCGACTCCTCGACATAACCCCTTCAGTTTTAGAAATCTAAAACTGCCTGACCTTTACCGAAATTGTGTGACCACATTTCATTTAAGTCAGGAACAGTTCGCACAAACTATATGGCCCTTTAACGGAACAACTCTATTGTCACTCAACAGCTCATTAATTCACCTTTATATTCAGATGCTCTTTTCCTTTAAAACACCCCTTTAGATAACCATATCCAAAAGGGTACGGTGCAACTTTTTTCAAAACGGTTTAACTTTTTATAAACGGTTCATCTTTTTTTCAAATCTACAATAACACTGGTTATCACGGTTTAGCAGGGTTACTTCAAAATACTTTGGAGCATTGCCTCCCTTCCTTGGTCCGAGTACGTCACTTGAAACATATTAGGAAGAGCTTTAACCACATGATTTTGGTCTCTTACATTAATTGATCCAATTAGCCACCATTTCTTGATAGGTTCCAAAATGGAAATGGGTATAACCCGCGATAGGATTCCCCATCCGATACCCCTCTTGGTTGCTGCCGCGCATTCCTTTTGTTTATGTACTATCTTTATTGTTAGCTTTCTACGTTTGAAGAAACGTTGTTTTCTTCTTTTCTTCCTTCCTTGGTTGTTTAAGGATAAATAATAACTTTTCTGAAAGATACTCCACGAAATAAAGGGATATCTCTCTCTTTATTATAGTTCCTAATGCTCTTTCATGCTGTTGTAATCTGCTTTAGCATTGACGATTACATGATCTAATCCTTCAATCCCTAATTCTACTAATCTTGTAGTTACGGTTATATCTTCTATAGAAGGAGTCACATCACCGCTTGGATCCACTCATGGAGTTTTCCTAAGTCTAGCTTTTTAAGTATGCTTAGGATACTTTTAATTACTGTACATTTAAAATAGTAGCTCCAAATCGTTTTTTATCTACATAAGTATCAATTTGCCAATTCCCTTCTGACAATAAATTTATGGAAGAAGAGCAACAACGCATTGGATGGATATTGATAGATTTGAACAGGAAGTCCCTGACGTATCAGTCCAACGTGGTGTTAAATTTGTGATGAAGGTTCACTTTTAACTTCTGGAGGGATTTCAGCAGGAATTAATATGTCTTTTCATCTGATTTCTCCACTACATGGTAAAGAAGTTGCTATAGAGACAGCAAAACGAATGAAATATGAAATTAAGTTATAATTATCCTTTAACTAATTGAAGAAGAATGATATTACTGTTTATGTTTTATTTCTTCAACAAACGGGCACGTTTATGGAAGAACCCGTAGATTTAAGTATGAAGTTATATTTAATTATCAAACTTGGAATTAAAGTGGTTTAGAGTCTTTATCCATGAATCCTCACAAGATTGGTTGAAACCTTGTATATTATTCTTTCTATTAGGTCTGTATGCTTGAAATGGAATTGTCAAAAAATGACCACAATCTTGATAGGAAAAATGTTCATACCTGTGAATAAAATTATATTTATCTAGATATTTTTCAGCAATATTACAATGCTTGAAGGATGGCCATATTTCATCATCTACTGAAGATAAGAACAGGATATCCCCATTAATTTTTTCTAAAGGTATAGAAGCTTTTAGATTCTTTTTATCTTTTAATACAAAATCGTATAAATCAATAAGATTTACAGTTTTCCAAGATAAAAGTTTTTTTAAAAGAAAAGAGCACAATGCTTTCATTGAGATCCTTGCGTAAGGTATTTCACTTCCCTTAAAAGTCCATGAAGAATGACGAGACATTTTTTTATTTTTAGAAATTCCTTCGTAAACATAGCAACTAGGTGTATTAGCAACGATTTTTTTTATTTGAGGAAATAAAGTTCCGGCTAATAAAGCCATCTCGCCACCTTTTGAACGTCCATAAAGATATATTTGATTTCCTTGTGTTTTAGGGTGTGACTGTAAAAAAGAAATAGCATTTTCTATGTATTCTATTGGAATCTCTGATAAGTTTTCTGATAAACCATCAAGGCCAAAATAGGATAATGCAAGGGTGTGAAATCCATGAGAAGCCAATAACGAAGCTATCATCTGAGCTTTTTCAATTCTTCCATCACTACCACTAAGTACAATAATGCAAGGTTTAATCTCATTTAAAGAAGTGTTTATAAATAATCGGCCTGTAAGGTTTTCATTGTCAATTGTGGTGACCTTTACATTACTATCTTTAAATAGTCTTAAACAAGGTTTTTGACATACAACTTCATTATCTATAGTGAGAGTGAAAGTTACAGAATAACTTTCAAAAACATTTATAGAGTCTAGTTTTGTGGGGATATTTAGATTTTTATTAACTTCATATTGACTCATCGAAGAAAATAACCCCATTGAATCACAATAATTATAACTTCCATCAATCGGAATCTGTTTTGATAAGTCTACTACTCCTTCATCATTGGCGATAAAATAACCATAAGAATTCCAAACACCATATGAATGTTGTATTGGAATATTGATACACTGATAATTATCTGTCGAGGCTTCTATTTTTATTTTTTGATTAGGAAGTAGCCCTATAACCTTAATATTTATTCTTTCATCAGCAAAAGATTGATCTTTCGAAAAAATAATGTCTAATTGTTTTGTTTTCATTGACTCATTCCTTTCGTTCTATTTCCTAATATTCACTTTACCATTTTTAGGTTATTAAAGGGACTATTTTTTAATGTGCAATTTTGGTTAATATGGTACATACAAAAAGGCGAAAAACAACAGTTTTCGCCTTTTTCTCATTTTCTGCAGTACAATGAGAAAAAATCATACATTCAAATTTCTTATTTTAAAAAGGGAAACACGATTATGCAAATCTATAAAATTTTAACGCCTATTTATGTAAATGACCTGGAAAAAACCCTTCCTTTTTACGAAGAACTACTTCAAACCAATGCAGGAACAAGATTTCATTATGCTGAAAGGGAATTAAACAATGCCGTTGTTGGCCAACTTCTGCTTATAAGCGGAAACGGATGAAAAATTGGCAGCTGTAAGAAATATCGCTTTGTCTTTTTTAGTAGATGATGTTCTCGCTTATAAGACTTGGCTTTTGGATAATGGAGCCGTAATCCTGCAGGATATTACGAAAGTGTCGACAGGGTACAATATGATGGTGCAACAACCAGATGGTACGCTAATGGAATACGTTGAGCACACCAAAGTTGGTGAATAATGAACAATAGCACGAAAACGGGAAACAAAGGTGCTGCTATCTTCGGCATAATTCTTTATTCTTTTCTTCTTTTATTGAATGGTTTCTACGTTCGAAGAAACGTTCTTTTCTTCTTTTATTCCTTGATTAAAAAATAACAGTAACATCAAAAGATTTCCGAAGAAAAAAAGGGAGATTGCTCTCCCTTTGCCCGTGCTCTTTCATGCTGTAATAATCAGCTTTTGCATTGACGATTACATGATCTAATACTTCAATCCCTAATACTTTCCCGCATTCTACTAATCTTGTAGTTACGCTTATATCTTCTAGGGAAGGATTTACATCTCCGCTTGGGTGCTGGTGACTCACAACGATGGAAGCACTGTTATTAAGAATGGCTGCTTTAAATACTTCCCTCGGAATAACCAAGGAGACATTCAATCCTCCTACGTGTGCGCGGTGTACTGCTACTACTTCATTTTTGGTAGAAAGACACATCACGAAAAATACTTCTCTGTCTTCATCTCCGATAAACTTTGCGGCAACGATGGCTGCATCTTGAGGAGATCGTATGATATATTTTTGCTCGCCCTCCACTTCCTTGATTACTTGTTTAATGCGTACTACTTCATATACTTTTTTCATGTTTCCTCTCTCCTTTCTGCGTTTGAGAGAGGATCAACAATTCGCGCAAACAGGGGGAAGGGCGTGCTGACGAAGAAGCACGCTTGCCAGTTTTGGGTAGGAAAAGTCCAGAAAAGTTCCTTCTTTCTGGACTTTTTCGTTAGAAATCGAGAAAAGCCCAATAACTTAGCAAGCGTTCCATTGCGTAGTTGGCAAGGTTACGCTTGTTTAGCCCACTTGGCTTTTCCGCTTTCTTTCCCAAAACGCCCGCCCTTCCCGCTGTCATAAGCGAACTTGTTACAATAAGGAGAACGAAGGAAGGATAGAAAAGGAAAACAAACAGAAAAAAACGGCAAGGGTTCGATGCCCGCAGCCGTTTAGCAAATAGCTTTTTATTATTTGACATGGCAAAAAATAAAAAAGCGTTCTGTATGAAAGTTCTTTCTTCATACAGTCGTCTTTTTAGAGGCTCGATGCCTCTAAAAAGACGTGGTTTATTAGGGGAAAAAGAGCGATGTTTAAGCGAGCGAAAACGATTCCTGGCAACAGCCAGGAATTTCCCTCTTTTTCTTTATCTTTTAAGCATTTCGGCTCGTTCGATGCGGCGACCTGCCGCAAAGAAGACAGGAATCTACGGCATATAGGCGAAAGCCGTAGATTCCGTTGTTATCGGATTCTTTAGTGTCGAAGCGATACGTACGGAATGACAGAATAAAGTATTTCTTTTCTGATCATTCTGTTGTGCTGCCGCTCTATATCCTAAAAATTACTTGTTATACTACTTTCTTTTTTTCTTTATTTATTGTTTTATTTCTACGTTGGAAGAAACGTTTATGTTATCTTTTCTTGATTATTTAACACTTAAAATCACTTATAAATAGCATGTTTCAAATCGAATACTTTTAGAGAAAGTTCGTTATACTTTACATATCCGTATCGAATCAACCAAATAAAGAATCTTAAAATATCTAGGATTGAAGAACTTTTGTGAAAAAGTTTGATCATATTCTGCTTGTGTTGTGCCATTAATATTTGAGCGGATCTCATAACTTTTCCTAGTCTCTATACCTTTTTCTGTTTTAAATAAATTAAGATATAACGTTGAAACTAATTTTGTAGCACATCCAAAAACTTTTAATAGTACTCTTTTACCTTTATCCTTTATCCCTACATGCTATATACACGAAAACATTATAAAGCGTATTCACTTCAATTCGTTGACAAAGATGGCCCCAAGGTATATGCTATTAGTAACAGAACCCACCACGCCTCTTAACAATGCGGACCAAGGTGGGTCATTTTATTTATTCAAGGAGAAATGTTACGTTGGATTCTGAAAAAGATATTCCAAAAGTTAAATTACCCACTACATATACGGAACAAGTGGAATTATTTAAAAGCAGAAATTTACATATAGAGAATTCTGACAATGCTGAAAAAACACTACAAAGGATCAATTATTATCGACTTACAGCTTACGGACTTACTCTTAAAAATCCGTTAAATAAAGAGCAGTATGTTAGCGGTTCATCCTTTGAAACATTATTTTCTTTATACGAATTTGACCGAAAATTAAGATTATTGCTTTTAGGAGTATTAGAAACCATTGAAATAGCTTTCCGAACACATATTTCCTATGAGAGTGCTCATAAATTTGGTCCTCTTGGCTATAAAGACAAAGAAAACTTTATTAATGAAAAGTTTCATAAAGATTCTTTAGATGAATTGGATACATTGATTAAAAGAAGTCGTAAAGGTGAATTGTTTATTCAACATCATTATAAAAATTATCATGGAGAAATCCCTATTTGGGCGGCAATGGAAGTAACATCCTTTGGATTCTTATCCAAACTATATCGAAATTTAAACGAAGATGTAAAAAAACACATCGCTAAAATGTATTACAATGTTCCATACCTATACCTAGAAAGCTGGTTGCAAACATTATCGAACGTTCGTAATGTTTGTGCACACTATGGAAGATTATATAATAAGTTGTTAACGTTCAAGCCTCGCTTATTTACAAAAGAAAAATATCCACAGCATAAACATGATAATGCTGTGATAATTTAGGCAAAACTTTGGAATAATCTTCCCAAGCCATACCTTGACCATGAATTAATAGAAGTGGTGTTTTTCCATTACTTGGACCTTTACCATAGTTTAATACTGTACCATCCTTTAATTTTATTTGTTTTTCAATAAATCCTGAATTGTACATTTTTTTTAAAGGTTTCTTAATATAAGTCATATTCGTATAAAAATAAGATCCAACCAATATCACTATTAACAGGAATAAAACACCAGTAATTATCATCTTCTTCATCCTTTATTCTTTTATAAGGTATTCTGAATAAAAGCAGAACCTAATTGAATAGTGGATTCTCATTCAAATTTTGAATTCGATAACTATTCCTCATCTGATTCTTTTATAGGCTTCGAATTTAAAATAGCATCAGCAAATGCAAAGAATACTTCTTGTTTGACTAATGCTATGCCTTGTTTTTCATCACCTAACATTAATAGAGAGTCTCCTGGCTTAATATTAAATATATCTCTTGCTTCTTTTGGAATGACAATTTGTCCTTTTGTACCCACTTTCACAGTACCAAAAATATGTTTTCCTTCTGGATGTTCCATTATGAATCCACCTTCCTCTTCATTGTCGAATGTATTCTTTTTCTTATAAGTATAACTTTTCATACTCAGTATATAATTATCACAGATATAGTTCAAGGAATAACTGAATGGGAACAGAGAATATCGGAGAAAAACGATTGAAACTTTATTGGACAAGGGATTGAGAGGATATTGAAGTAGCAAAAGAGACACCCCGAAGCGACCCGAAATTTGTCGAATGTAAGTAAAATATTTGATAGTGAACGGCCCGTTCTTCATTCGCACCAATTCTCTACGAATCTTCTCGCTCTAGGCATGTAATTTTTTGGTACCATTTGACTCTCCTATCTTGGGTAATATCAGATTGAGACTTCTGAGGTCTATGAATTCACTGCTTTTAGGATTTTACGTTTGTTAGGTTATTCCTTTATCATGTGATTGGAACCAGTTTATCCCTTCCTTTTACTATTTAGTTACCATGAAGAAAATTATCTTCAAAATAACTGTATTTCACTTTTTTTTGGAAGTTAAAAAAATAGTTGCTTATTTGGAGAGAAGAACGAGAAAATATTAATTGTACATGGGATTGATATGAAAAAGACCCCGAACTCGCAAAAGATTTTTTTCACGAAATCAGAGTCGGATTAGCAAATGTTTATTTTGGGGTTACACCTTTAAAACCATATGCAAGACACACTCCACATGGTTTGGATGGTTATGACAGATATTTACAGATGTAGTAGCGTTTACCTTAACCTAGTTATTTCTTACTTCCATATTTTCAAAGTCAATGATTAATTTATTTATGAGAAAAAAATCACTCCCTATGATTCCGTCAAATCCATGCATCTCCCTAACATCACCGAGCTGTATAATGAAATCATTCAGTTGGTACTCATCTATATTCATACCGCTCACTTTTTGTTCAATGCAAATTTCAGTACCGCCAATTCCGTACATCTTTCGTGTTATCGCATTTTCTAGATCAAGCAATATTCCGATTTCCTCGCATAAATCCGTATCTAAGATGGTTGAAGAACAGCCAGTATCAAGTAGTACGTTACTAAACGTCTTTTTCTTTCCGTTGTATTCAATCTCAACCGAAACTAGAGGTAAATGATCATCCATTTTAAATTTCATACTCTTCTTCGCACACCTATATATGGCTGCTCAATTACCTTAGTTTCCTCATTATTTGTGTGAAAGATATATAATTCGCGATTTTGATTTTCTGCATGTAATTTTTTATACACTTTCCATGCGGCATTCCCATTTTCAAAGTCATCAATCACTGCCATTTCTTCAATGACTCTTTCTTTTCCTCTTGTTTCCGATTTTAATGCTTCTACTAAGACACAACGTTCTGGAAAATGATGACGTACTTCAGACCATTTCATTCACATGCGCCTCCAGTTCATTAATTAATTTCTTTTTATTATATCATTTTTATCATGCAAAAAATTAGATACCTTCCATTTGGGTCACACTGACACCTCAAAGCGCCTCGTAATTTATTGAATACAAGTAAAATATTTGATAGTGAGAAGCTCGTTCTCCATTCTCTCTATTTCTTTACGAATCTTCAGGTCAATAGAGCAGACACAATCTTCTATACTGCTAATCTAGCAATATTCGAAAAAATCTGGGACGTCACTGTAAATTGCACCCCTTATAGTTGACAGTTTAAATTCGGAAATCATGACCATAATGAATCTTAAAAGGAGTGATTTCCATGTCCAAGCAAAGAAGTTATAAACGTTATTCGTTTGAGTTAAAATTGGAGGCAGTTCAAAAGGTATTGGCAGAAGAAAGTGTATTAAAGGTTGCGAAATAATTCGATGTAACAGATCCAGATTACATTTTTAAAGACAGCGAAAGCCAATCAACTGAAAGTAGCATTCCAGCGTTTTTAGGAAAAAGACATATCTGAAACAGAAGCCTATTTAGATCAATGGCTTTCTTGAGCAAGACGGTCTCAAATTCCAGATATGGTTAAGTTGGCGAAAAGTATACACAAGGATCGTTATGGCATCCTTCAATGGTTTACGAGGTGTATCAATAATGGCATCCTCGAAGCAACAAATGGATTAATTCAAGCTGCCAAACGACAAGCAAGAGGATACCGCTTCACCAAAAACCTAATAACGATGATCTATCTTATTGCAGGTGGGTTGAATTTAAAGGTAACAGAGTTATTAGAGAGTAACCCCTTCATTTAACTTACAGACCACTTAGTAGTTAAATGAAGGGGTATTCCACTCAAAACTGCGAATAGCCCCATAATAAACATCTAATGTATTACTTTGTCCAATAACAGCAACAGGGTATGAATCGTTATCCTTTATTAAGTGTTCAAATTCATCTGGTTGCATTTCAATTTCAATTTCATGACCAGCGAACGAATACGCATATCTAGCCTTCTTATACAGTTCAATTAAAGTATTTACTATATGTTCTCTAATAACTGGTATATTAGCATCATCACTATCTTTAGGAAACATATATTCCCAACCAATTCCAAATAAAAAGCCAAAATAGTTGCTTTCTTTTTGAATTGTAAGATTTAATTCTCCTAGGCTTAACCCCAAGAATGAACCAGATAATTCAAATGTTGTATAGAAGCCATTTAGAAAAGATTTTTCTACTTTATTATTCTGAATTTCGTGTTCAAGCCAAACCTCACCATCAATATCTTTACTATATTTCACACTTATAAATTCGCTACCGTTTTTAGTTATAAAATCTCTAATAGTCTCCATTGTCTCAACTAAATCATTGTCTTTATTGAAAACAATACCGATATTAATATATCCACCTACACCCAATTAGTTCACCTCTTTATAATTAACTCACCAATACGTATAAAATTATCTTTTTGGTATGATTCGAGCTTATATGCAGTAATAAATTCTCCGTTTTCTTTAAAAAATGCAGCATTATTTCCATTGATGTGCATAACAACGGGGTCATCTTGACCACTATGTCTTGTTTTGTCAGAGCAGTATGCGTCGTCAATCATTTTCTCATAGCAGCTTTAGATAATGACTGGAGTTTATCGGGCAGTGAAAAGAGTTTGATAGTAACTTCAATTGATAAAATGTTTTGGAGTTGATATAATAGTATTATGATTATTAAACTGACAAAAAAACAAGAAGATGAAATAAGAATAAAAATTTTTAAGGCTCTTTCGGACCCGTTTAGATTAGAAATTATTAGATATTTAAAAAAGGTAAATCGCGGAGTAAGTTGTGGTGAAATCGGAGAGATAGTTAAAATTAATAAGTCAGCAGGTTCTTATCACTTTAAAGTTCTTCGAGAAGCAGGATTAACTCTTACACGAAAGGAGTCCAGAGAAAAATACGTAACTCTTAATTATGATATGTTTGATAAATATGTGACAAAATTTCTGGATTCTCTTTGAATTCAGAAATTTTTTTATTTGGGAATATTAAATTTGGTAGTTCATTCTTGAAAAGTAAATATATAGGTGGTATACTACATAAAAAAGTTTAAAAGTATTTGTACTTTTAAACTAAAATTTTTAATGGCGTATGTATTATTGTTAAAAAGTATTTGTATATTTGAACTAGAAAGGAGATGGAGATAATTATGGTAACCGATAATATTGCCGCTAAAAGTGTAGTGCGAGAGGGATTTCACCAGAATACAGAAAACCTTTCCGAAATGATTTCTTATTGTGTTGAGAAATTTCCGAATAAATCAATTATATATGCTGATTCTAGAGGGGAAAGAGTTACCACTTATCTCGATACCTATAATGAATCTAAGTTGTTACTTAGTAATTTGTATAAGAATGGAATTAATACTGGAGATATTGTTGTTATAGCCTTAGAGGAACATTCTGACTTTATTCCTTTAATTTGGGCCTGCGTTTTGGGAGGGATAATACCTTGCCCAATAATTCCTCGAGTTACAGATATGGAAGTATGGAGAGGAAGCCTAAATCATATATCAAAGTTGCTTAATAATCCCACCTTCATTATTTCATCGCGTAACCTTAAATTATTTGATATAAGTAATAAAATTCTCAAGGTAGAAGACTTACATAATTCTGTATCTACACCTACAAAAGTTGATAGCAATAACATTCCGGACATCGCTTTTTTAATGTTGAGTTCTGGTTCAACTGGTGCTCCAAAAGCAATTGTCTTGACTCATAAAAATATCCTTAATTCATTAGAAGGAAAGCGACTTGCTACAGGAATATCAGATACCGATATTACCATGAATTGGATTGCTTTTGATCATGTTGCGGCATTAACAGAGTGCCACTTCTTGCCATTGTTCACGGGTTCAACACAGGTTCAAGTTCCAGCGGTTGATATTGTTTCAGATCCACTCTTTTTTTTAAAACTAATTAGCAAATATCGAGTTTCCCATACATTTACTCCTAACTTCCTCCTGGGACAAATTACATCACTGGTAGATAGTGCAGATGGTGGTTTACCAGAAAAAATTCAGCAATTGGATTTTTCTTACCTCAAACGTATTATTTCTGGAGGCGAGGCTAACGTATGTGAAACAGGCGAACGCTTCTTAAATACATTTGCAGACTTAGGTATCAAGCGTTCAGTTATTTGGCCAGCATTTGGTATGACCGAAACCTGTGCTGGATCAATCTATTCAACTAATTTTGAGAATGAAATTGGCAAAAGTGAGTTCGCAACTCTCGGAAAACCTATTCCTAATTTGAAAATTCGAATTCTTGGGGAAAACGGAGAGGTCATGAAGCCAGGTCAAGAAGGGGAACTTCAGCTGCACGGTGCTATGATATTCAGTAAATATTATTCCAATGAAAAAGCTACAAAGGAAGCATTTACTGAAGATGGATGGTTTAGAACAGGGGATCTGGGCATTATTGAGCCCAACTCAGGATCTTTACGCTTAGTAGGGAGAAGTAAAGATAGCATTATTGTTAATGGTAATAATTACTTTCTTTACGAACTTGAAACAGTAATTGGAGGTCTTGAAGGTATAGCCCCTTCTTTTATTGCTGCATTCTCAACCCGACCAGTTGGATCAGATACAGAGTCACTTGTTGTTTTCTATACTCCACTGAGTAATTATAATACGCTTCAACAACTTAGAAATATTAATATTGCAATTAGAAATATCACTATATTACACTGGGGATTTCGTCCTCTTTTAGTGCTCCCTGTATCCAAAGATATACTTACTAAGACAAGTCTTGGTAAAATTCAGCGTTCCAAGCTGCAAAAGAAATACGAAGCAGGAGAGTTTGACAGTTTAATAGCAGATTTTTCTGGCTTAGAAAAAGAATATACTCCACCAATTGTTCCTGCTAAGTATGAATACGAAGAGAAAATAATCAATTTATTTTCGAAGATAACAGGAATTCCAATAAGGGAAATAGGTGCGACCAGTAATTTCTTTTCATTAGGCGGTACGTCACTAGAGATTTTACGTTTACTTACTAGTCTTAGAGAACAATTTGATGTCAAACGAAATTTTTCTTTAGTGGACTTGCTTCGAGCCCCTACACCAAGAGGGATAACTAGTCTTTTTTCTTCCAATGAAACTATTAATAAAGAATACAATCCAATCGTACCACTTCAGGAAAAGGGAGAGGGGACTCCCATTTTTATGATTCACCCAGGAGTTGGAGAGGTTTTGGTTTTTGTAAATATGGCTAATTTTTTCATGGATGAAAGACCTGTTTATGCTTTAAGAGCACGTGGATTCAATCCAGGTGAGAAATTTTTTGAGTCTTTTGATGAACTTGTATCTATCTATGTTGCTGCTATTAAGAAATATCAACCCCATGGGCCGTACTATATTGCAGGCTACTCCTATGGTGGAGCAGTTTCACTACCGGTTGCGCAAACTTTGGAAGCAATGGGGGAGAAAGTACACGTTTTAGTAATTGATGCTCCGCCAGTAATTGAACATCCTCGTGGTAAGGTTGATAGGGTAGAAAGTGCTCTTATGTTGTCTTTCTTTCTCGGCTTTATTGATAAAAGTCAACTTGATACTATTGGTAATAATCTAAGAGAATCTGAGGATATAAATCCAGTAGACTATCTTTTTTCATTGGCACCGACATCGAGAATTCGAGAGCTTGGACAAGATTTGACGACATTTAAACATTGGAATGATTTGGCTTATGGTCTTTCTCAAATTGGAGGTTCTTACAAACCTAGAGGAAGTGTAAATGACGTTACTGTCTTTTATGCTGAACCAATCTGGGGAAGTAAGACTGATTATTTAGCAACAATGTTAAAGAAGTGGGATAAATATTCTCGCTCCCCTGTGCGGTACATCGAAGTTCCAGGAGAGCACCATACAATCCTCAATCCTGAATTTGTTGATAAATTTCAGGAGATATTTCGATCTGAGTTATCGAAAATGGTCAGCAAACAAGGAGTTGAGAAATGATGAGTAATAATCACGTCCTATGCTATGATGAGGTCGGACAGGGTGAAGAGACCATGTTTGTTCATGGCTATATTTCCGATCGACGGATTTGGTCGCAGGTAAGAGAACATTGGCACGATTCGGGTCACTTATTTTTCCCTACTCTTGAAGGCTTTTGGGAAGAGTCTATGGAGGCCAAAGAAAGTGATTTTAGTGTTGATAATCATATTGAAGATATTATTGATTTCTTAGAAAAAGTTTGTACCTCGCCTGTTAATCTCGTTGGATGGTCATATGGAGCGTCACTTGTTTTGCTGGTTGCTGCAAGAAGACCAGATCTGGTGAAATCTGTGTTTGCTTATGAACCTGGCATTTCATCTTTTGTTTTAAATAAAGAAATATTGCAGCAAATCCAGTGTGATCGTGTAGAAATGGCAAGTCCCGCTATAGAAGCAGTAAAAGCTGGGAATACAAAAGAGGCTGTTAAGTATATTGTTAATGGAGCCTGCAACCGAGCAGGAGTATTTGAAGAATTCGATGAGGAACTAAAACAGAGATTCTTTGATAATGCAAGCACGGTTCCGTTGATGTTTACCAAACGGAGTGCCCCAAATTTACCCGTTTCTTCTGAGGACTTAAAAAGAATTTCGTGTCCTGTTACTATAAGTTACGGTGAATATGCTCGTCCTGCGTATAGGCTTGTCGCAAAGGAAGCTGCAAAAATAATTCCCAATTCAATAATACAGATCATTCCAGGCGCAATGCATGTTGTCCCGGTGACGTCCCCGGAGATATTCCTGCAGAAGGTTCTTGAACATCTCAGTGGAGTTGACAGGAGGGTAGCAGCCAATGGCAAATAAACAAACAAATTCAACTTGGGTACTCGTGCTTACATCGCTTGGTTTCTTCATGGCGATGATGGATTCGATGATTGTAACAACCGCGTCAACAGCTATTCGAAATGATTTTAGAGTTTCGGTTGGCGAGCTACAATGGGCGCTCAATGCTTATAACGTTACAATTGCAGCTGTTTTATTGATTGGTGTTGCGATTGGAGGTCGCATCGGGCACAGAAAGTTGTATAATATCGGTCTCTTTATCTTTGTATTGGGTTCAGTCTTTTGTGCATTATCAAGTAATATAGATCTTTTAATAGCTTCTAGGGTAATACAGGGAATCGGTGCCTCTGTAATGACCCCTATGTCGATGGCCATATTAACGGCATCTATTCCTCCTTCCGAACGTGGAAAGGCTCTGGGTATTTGGAGTGGGATAGGCGGGCTTGCCCTCATTGTAGGGCCTGCATTGGGTGGTTTAATTGTTGCTAAGCTCGCTTGGCAATGGATTTTTTGGATCAATGTTCCCATAGGTCTTATTGGTATTTATCTATCGCAACGTAAACTACCAGAAACTCAGTTACAGGGTAATCATTTAAACATCATTGATTCTATACTGATTGTCCTTTCTTCAGCAGGGGTTATCTGGGCGTTATCAGAAAGTACTTCTAAAAAGATCGAGATTTCAACAATAATTATTGGGGTGTTAAGTATTGTTTTGGGAATCATCTTTGTTTTGCGACAGAGGCATGAAAAAAGTCCAATGATTCCACTTTCTTTTTTCAAATCTTGGACTTTCAGTGGGGGAATCATCTCTACTTTTTTACTTTACGCATCTATGTATGGCGTAGTGTTTTTCTTGCCCCAATATTTACAGGTTGTAGATAAATCAAACGCATTGATTGCAGGGCTTCAGCTTTTACCTTGGACAGGGACATTGGTCATTGTAGCTCCAATAGCTGGAAAAGCTGTTGATAAATTTGGTGAACGCTTGGTAGCGATCACTGGTCTGCTTCTTCAAGGAATAGGTTATTTGTTGATTGTGCTAACTTTGGTACTAGGGAATCCATATTGGCTAATGGTTATTCCACTTATCTTTGCAGGTGCTGGCATTTCAATGGCAGGGCCCGCATTACAGAAAGCAGCACTTGGATCTGTTAGCAGAACTGAGATTGCTAAAGCGTCAGGGATCTATAATATGTTTCGGCTCCTTGGTGGTGCGGTAGGAATCACGGTTTCTGTTATTATCTTCTACGCTTTTGGAGATATAGTGACGACGACTGCATTTACGACTGGCTTTAGCGCTGCAATGATTGGATCAGGCGTTCTTTCTCTACTAGGCATTTTTTCCTCAGTTGGTCTTCGCTCAACTCTTGCAAAATGATTTGGGCGATAAAGCTTGATTTCAATATTGAGATTTTGCGATACACAATGTTACTGCCAAAGATTAGCAAAGAACGACTTTTTAGGATAAAGGAATATAGAAAACAAGAAGACAAAATTAGAAGTGTTTTTGCTGAACTTTTAGTACGATATGCGGTCAATCAATTTAGAGGTTGTTCTAATCAAGAAATTAAATTTTGTACTGGAATAAATGGAAAACCGCAACTAGTGCTCCCCAATAATATTTATTTTAATCTTTCGCACTCTGGTTGCTGGGTAGTTTGCGTGGTAGATAATGATCCCGTTGGAATAGATATTGAAAAAATTCAAGAAATTGAAATGGATGTGGCTCAGCAAATTTTCACGCAGAAAGAAAGCCAATTTCTTAAACTTTCAAAGAATAGTTTAGAGCGGAAAAAACGATTTTTTAAGATCTGGACGATGAAGGAATGCTTTCTAAAAGCTATTGGGGAAGGTTTAAGCAGAGACTTATCCTCTTTCTCGGTTGAATTTAATCAGAATTGTTCTCCTAAAATATCCTTTACATCAGAGGGAGAGGATTTAAATTGCATATGGAAATTTAAGCAGTATGAGATAGATAATGATTATATCCTATCAGTAGCTTATACAAGGAAAATAGAAAAAATTCAGATGGTTGATTCTCAAATTTTTTATGATGGTGCTGTTCAATCAACAAATTATCCAAAGATATAGATTATAATAATAAACCAGGTAAATTATATTTGATGAAATTGCTAGCATGTCCATCGTTACTGCTTAACTTATAAGAACCTGTCTGAAAAATAAAGATTAGATAAGATATACATTCGAGTAGAGATAAGATAATCCCTCCCTTTTACCGGCTCCACACATGCAGAGTCGGTGAAAGAGATAAACAAATAGGTACTTAAAGGTGTATAAAGAAAACAGGTTTTGTTATACGTGTACCGTAGTGAGAGGCAGACTCCAATATCGCAAAGTTTCATAGATTGCAAGCTTAAAAGCTGGATTATTCAGCTTGTTCATTCCTTTGTTTTATTTTCATTTGGATTGAAGGTCTGTCTACCCACTAGGACATCAAAAACTACATCCATATAACCCTTAGATGATTATCCTACTATTAAACACTTCAAACAAAGAATCGTGCTGTTCATCTAGTCAGATGGAACAACACTGTTTTTCATTAGCCTTTTCCCTTCTCCATATTTGCCCTCTCTTCCTACAGAAACTAATAATGTTTCATTTCAGGAGGTTATTACATAATCTACATGACTAGATTAAAATTTTCTCAAAAAATTCACTATTATTTTTAACATTTTAGAAAAAGTATTGTTGAAGGCTATGAAAGGGGAGATCACCGCAACCTTTGCATTATCGAAGGGAGGTGAACGCATGGAACCTATTCGTACAGAGTGGCAAGTGCGTTGTGCGTTTAATAGCTTTTGTAAACGAGTATTGAAGCATGAAGCAATCAATGCTTATAACCAAAGGCGACAACAACAAGCACATGAAATGACCTTTTCTGACCTTACACCACAAGAAGAAAATCAGCTTTGTTTTTTGGTTACAGTGCCGCCCCGAAGCGACCTGAAATTTGTCGAATGTAAATAAAATATTTGATAGTGAACGGCTCGTTCTCTATTCGCTCTAATTCTTTACGAATCTTCAGGTCAATTGAGTAGACACAAGCTTGTTCGTGATGTTCCATTCAAATATAATTGCATCGTTTGTTGTTTAAATTCTGCAGTAAAGGTTCAGTTCGGTGTGTTCTTTTATCCATGTTAGATTCTCTATTGTCTTATTCTCCTTGACCTAAAAATAATTGTTCAATTAAGTGTAGCTATCTAGAACAACTAAAATTAGATATTAAATTGTGTATGATCTATGACCATCACTATAAATGTTAATACAATAAAAAAAGATGACTCCTATAAAATACAGAAATCATCCTCTTCTTGTTGCCTAATATTTGTAGTAGTTTTTTCAAAACGTCCATTATAAAGGGGATACTTTGCACAAGGAAAGGATCCTTTTCGATTCTATCTCAATTCATCATCCAATGGTAAAACAACTTCATCCAATGTTTTTCTCCATTGACGTTTCATCTCTGGTCCATACTTTAATGGTTTAGCTTCTGGATGAGCTACTTTGTATAGATCATATTGCTTACTATCAATAACGCTTCCGATATTCGGTATCCGATCCACCCCAGGTACATATTGAATTGCTGATGAATGAAGTTCATTTTCAGCTACATACCAAGTATTCGCAAAATTTTCAATCACTTGATCATGAGCTTCTGTGAAATATCGTCGCTTCACGGCAAAAATATCTTCATCTGGATCGATTTCCTTATCATCAATTGCATTCAATATTTCTCGATAGACTTGCTTGACATTTTCAGACTTCTTCAATTTTTGCAGTGCATTTTCAATTTCATCACGAATGCCTTGATCATTTGCAGAATAAGTATCCAATAGTCGATCAATATACATGGAGTCAATATCGTAAACCTTAATGGCATTCTTGGCTCTTAATGAATCTGGCGAATTTGAAACTAAGTCTTCATTCTTGTCAGCAATTTCATTGCATAACTCTGCTATTGTTAACGCACAATTTGCACTTTCATTCTGTCCTAAGTTATACTTACTCACGCTTCGCCTCCTATTAAAATTGTACCTTTTATGTTTACAAAAACAGTGTAAGGTTAGATTAGTCATCAATCAATTTTCATGGAAAACATCTCAATAAATAAATCCCTAAAAGGTTCGTCAAGTGTGGCACAAACGAGTTTACTCCAGGTACTTATTTCAATCGAATCACTTTCAACACACCAGATTTTATAGTGCTCATCACCATATCTATCAATAGGAACTTCAGTGTCTGTTACAGAATCTCTGAATTTTTCTTCAAAGATATCTTTTGAGTACTGGTTTACAGAAAAATCAATGTGATTAAAGACTCTTTTATCTGGATAGTACTGTGCGTGCACATAATTCGTAATTACAAAATTATCTCTAACTTTCTCAGGACTCCATAATTCTTCAACTTCAATATGATAAAAATTACGACCATCTCGATCCCTATCTGGTTTAATTATCATAACAACTTTATCCAGATACTTAGGATCATAGTGAACTATAATTTCCTTTTTATTAACTAGCTTTTCAATATCCCCAAAGTCAACTGTTATTCCACGATACTTTTGAAAATCCATAGTAGCAGTGCTTATCATCTTATCTGCTGGTACAGCTACTTTTTCATCGCATCTAAGAAATAATTCTTTTTTATATATTTCGTCGTTAATTATCTTAAGAGTATACAGAACATCATCAGTAGCTGCTCCAATCGTAGTATCAAAAAATATATTATAAAGATAATATCTTCCATCAATAATAAATCCTTGCCTCAAAAACTTGGCTTCACTTATTAGGCTTAATCCATACTTATTATGCGAGTTTCTTAATACTTCATATTTACGTATTTCCGCAACACCCTCAATTTCTATCATTTTACTTTTTATTAGATAGCATACCAATGCATATACTAACAACTTATGATCAAATTCAAAATAGTCCTGAAATCTTAACTTTGATGATATAACAGACCAAAGTATTGGAACACTTTTATTAACTTCTTCGTACTCCTTTTTAGGTTTTAATAAACAAAAGCCACTATACCAGAAATTATTATCATCAAAGCATAGCCAACATAATTCTTCAACATCTACTTCACATATCAGATACTCTTCGTAAGCCTCCTCTACTAATGCTGATAAAAAGTATGGTATATTGTCCGGCTCATGAGTAAATAACCAAAATGTATCAGCAGCATAGTGTTTTAAATATACGTTAGGGTAAAAGATATGTGCCACTTCACCATGTGGCTGTTTTTTCATACTCCTAAATATGATAAATCTTTCTTTTCATACAATTATTTTAAACCTCCTACCTTCAATCGAAATCAATCGTTATTCTCTTTTTAAACCCGGTAAAACCGTCTCTAAATACTCCTGCCAATAATCAATTATCGCCTTCCATGTCATGAAGCCAATAGTACATTAACAGTATTTCAAACTCTTGCTTTCTTCCTTTTGTGAAGGACTTTTTCGGCATCTTTCTATATAGGGAATCGAGATTAAAAAGATTACTTTTTTGCTTGTAATCATAATCGTACTTTCTCCAAGTATGTTGACTTTTTTTTCTATGAGTTGAAGGCCAAATATCCTCATTATCAAAAAATCTATTTATCCAATCATAAGCAAAGGCAAGAAGATTAACCTGATGTTTTGCCCAAGTTTTATTGATCCAATCAGTTATTTCTTCCGATATTGATGGTATTCCAAAATTAAACCTTTGCTCGCTTTCTACCCTATGATAGTCTTTTATTAAAAGAAAAAGCATTTCCGTCTGATCCTTAAGAAACGGCAATCTTTTAATCAATCTTGAGTAACAATCATATGAAGCATTTCTAAATTCACTATCAGCATTATACAGAAAGAAGAACTCATTCTCCTTCAAAATGTTTCCAATGTATTTATGTATTTGCTTCCCATATTCATTATAAATGCCAACAACCCATTCCCTAACGTCAGGCTCATACTCCCTAAGCTGCTTACGATACTTCTCTAGCTTTTCATTGTGCAGTACTGTTTTTTCTTCAGCTTCCGTAATATTCAGATAGTTATTAAAGTACTCGAACACATAATCGACGCAGATTTTCATATTTTGAGTACGTGCATCAATGTCAAATTCATTGAGCTTATCTTCTTTTTTTCTTCGAGCAATGTATTCCTCAATTCTTAGCATTTAAACCACCTCAAGCTTTTTCACTCACATGGAGCATAGGTATCACCCTAACAACTCACGGATCTTTTCCGTAAGTATTGCTTTTCTTGCCTCATAAAATTTTTCGAAGTCCTCTATTTCAAGTGATACATCTTGCGGAATCATGGCCTGTTTACAAAATTCCGACTTTTGTTCATCGTTCATATCATTGTAATAATCAATGAGACGCATATCATTTTTGCTACCATTACTCCTACCTTCAAGTAGATGTAAGTTAGGTAGACGATTACGCATTCCACGCCATCTTTTCCACTCTTCCATACTAACAGCTATTGGTTTGCTGCCGTTAAATCTGTTATCTGGATGTAAATAATTTTTGTTCACAGTGACGCCCCGAAGCGATCCAAAACTTGTCGAATTTAAATAAAATATTAGATAGTTAACGGCCCGTTCTTCATTCGCACCAATTCTTTACGAACCTTCTCGCTCTAAGCATGTAATCTTTTGGAACTATTTTTCTCTCCTATCTTGGGAAATATCAGATTGAGACTTCTGATGTCTATGAATTCACTGATTTTGGGATTTTTACGTTTATTGAGTTATTCCCTTATCAAGTGATTGAAACCAGTTTATCCCTTCCTTTTTAGCCTCTTCAGGTGTATGTGTATTAAACTGAGCAAGTATGCTTGAATGAATTTGCTTCACTTGATTAGAGGATAAGCCAATCTCCTTGCAGGCAAGCAGCATATACCCCATCGCTTGTTCCTTATCCATTTCAATTTTAGTATTAATATTTTGTCTATCAGGGGATATAACTTTTATGTTGAAATCTTGATCAGTTAACTCTTTTAACACTTCCATAAAGAGATGCTTATATCTCTCCTTGATCCATTCTTTTGAAAAGTCATTTGCCGCCGTAATTACCAGTGTATGTTCGTCCAATATTTGGCCAGATGTCGGTGCAATCCAAGTATCGAATGAAGGTTTTGATATCCTACTTGAGATTTCTATTAAAATGATCTCCCATAAATCTTGTGAATCAGTTTTAGAGCTTGAATCAGTCATAAACTTATCCCTCCCTAATCAATATTTATTTTTATTATAACAAAGCAGATGAACCATTTACTTTTTAGTCACCATGAAGAAAACAATCTTCGAAATTACTTTTTTTGAAGTTGAAACTATATTTTCTTATTTGGAAAGAAGAACTAGAAAAGATTCATGGACATTGGATTGCTATGAAAAAGACCCCGAAATCGCAAATATATTTTTTAACGAATTCAGAGTCGGAATAGCAAGTATTTATTTTGGCTTTACACTTTCAAAACCATCTGCGAAACACATTCGACGTGCGCTGTATGCGGAAACATATCCACTGGCTGAATATACTCCACTTTATACTCTTTCGATAAATAATCAATATCCTTTGCCAATGTAGATGGATTGCATGACACGTATACAAATTTCTTCGGTTTTACTTTTTTAATTGCATCTAATAATTTACGGTCGCAGCCTGTTCGCGGGGGATCGACTACTACTACGTCTGGGCGCCAGCCTTCTTCTACCCATTTTGGCAGCCAGTGTTCGGCTGTGCCTGTTACGTAGGTGGCGTTTTCGATTCCGTGACGTGCTGCGTTTTTTTGGGCATCAAAGATGGCTGCTTCGATTGTGTCCATGCCGCGCACTTCGCTTGCTCCGTCTGCCAGCCATAATCCGATTGTTCCAACTCCGCAATAGGCATCGGCAATTTTTTCTTTGCCTGTTAATCCTGCTGCTTTTTTTACTTCATCGTATAATGTGACGGTTTGAATTGGGTTTAATTGAAAAAATGCTCTTGCGGATAATTCGAAATTTAAGTCTCCTAATGTTTCTTGGATGACTTCTTCTCCGCTTAAATGCAATGTTTTTTCTCCAAAAATAAGCGAGGTTTTGTTCCCGTTAATGTTTTGTACAAGTGATTTTACTTCTGGCAGTCTTTTTTGAATTTCTGCCATAATTAATTTTTTGCGTGGCACTTCTTTTTGCGTTGTTATTAACACGACTTGTACTTCGCCTGATTGAAAGCCTGCACGCGTTACGATCGTACGGACAATTCCTTTTTGTGTGCGTTCATTATAAATTGGAACTTGCAGCTCTTCTAAAATACGTCTTACTTCTTCTGACACTTTATTCGTTAAAGGATGCTGCACCATGCAGTTTTGAATCGGCACTAATCGGTGGGAATCTATTCCATATAAACCTGCGATGATTTTGCCATTTTTTTGCTGCCCTATTTGGAATTGGCTCTTATTGCGATAATTCCATGGCTCTTTCATGCCAAGAGTTGGACGAATATCCAACTTATCGACTTTAAGCTTTGTGTGCCGTTCCATCGATTGGATGACAATATCCCGTTTTTCCTTCAGCTGCTGATCATAAGCTAAATGCTGAAGCTGGCATCCTCCACATTGTTCGTAAATTGGGCAGGGCGCTTTTACTCGGAAAGGAGATGATTTTCGAATTTTTTTTATTTTTCCTTCTGAAAACTTCGGCTGAACTTTTGTAGCTTCTACAACGACCTCTTCACCTGGAAGTGCGCCAGGCACAAACACAACTTGCCGTTTGAAATAGCCAACGCCTTCCCCATTAATGCCTAAACGTTTTATTGTTAAAGGAAAGGTTTGACCTTGTGTCAGTTTCACCGTATTGGTTTGCTTTTTATCTTTCATTTTTAATGCTCCGTTCTTTTAGAAATCATCCTTTAATAGTAATACTTCTTTTTTCGAATATCCAGCATTACTCGATACTTCTCCATAAATAAAGAGACGCATAGCTTAAGTAAGGCTGCCAATTGACGATTAACGCTTCCATTTGTTCTTTTGTCGGCTTGTTTTCTAATTGAAAAAGCTTCTTTATCGCGTTTTGAATGCCAATATCTGCAATCGGAAATAAATTTTGTCTTCCCAACCCGAATAGTAAAAAGTTCTGTACCGTCCATGGTCCTATTCCTCTTAAAGGAAGCAGCTCTGTCATAATTTCTTCGTCTGTTTTTTGATAAAAACTATTTAAATGAAGGTTTCCGGCCACAATTTGTTTCGAAAGGTTTATAACATATTCTGCTTTTCGTGTGCTGAATTGCAATTCTCTTAATTCTTCAACGGTAAGTTCCGCCACTTTTTCTGGCTGTGGATAAAACCATACACCTTCTTTTTCAAAGCCATATGTCGTGACAAATCTATGAGTAAGTGTATAAGCAAATTTCAGATTCAATTGCTGATGGACAATGCATTTAACCAAGCAATTATATGGACTGAAATCTAATACGATTGGTGTTCCATGATGTATCTGAAATAACTCTTTTAAATCGGTTTGTTGAAAATGCTCATGAACAGATTGCAAGGAAATATCCCATTGAAAAATTCGCGTTAATTGTTGTAAAAGCAGCCCTTCCATCTCTCCTTCAATGCCATAAATTTCAAACTTGGGATTTTCCGTTGTTCCTATTGCCTTTACTGTAGCAACATACGGCACTTTTTCTAATAAAAGTGGTACTTTTACACTTCTGCCTGCTATATCCACTTGATGAAGGGGGTCTAATGCTAAACGGCTTAAAACTAAATCAAAATTATAAGGACCTATAAACTCAACTATCTGCAAAATGGATCATCCGTTCTCTTTTTTCTGTATTATAGCACTTTATTGTTGCAATTTTCTCGGTTTTTGTTGCAGTTTTTCCGATTATTGTTGCAATTTTCCTCATTATTGTTGCAGTTTTTTCGATATAGCTATTCTTCTACAAAAAACGCCATTTTTCGCCCATCATGATAAAAAAACAGACCCAAATTTGGATCTGTCATGAGGTTTTTTTCGTTAAATCATCAAGGCTTTTAAACGTATATCCTCGTTTCTTTAAGTCTTTAATAGCTTGCTCTAATGCGTCGGCATTATCTTTTGATACGGTATGCAGGAGCATAATACAGCCCGGATGCGCCTGTGCCATCATATTATCGTAGCTGTATTTCCAGCCTTTTTGTTGATCTGTTTTCCAGTCCACAAAAGCCAATGACCAGAATACTTGTGTGTATCCTAACTCTTTTCCTATTTTTAACGTACGCTCACTAAACACGCCACGTGGCGGCCGTAAGTAGGCCATGCTTTTTTGACCAGTCAGCTTTTCTGTTTCTGTTACGACCGTTTGTAATTCTGTTTTCAGCTTTTCATCCGAAACTTGCGTGAAATCTGGATGGTGATACGAGTGATTGCCGATAATATGTCCTTCTGCTACCATTCTTTTTACTAAATCAGATGCACTTGTTAAATAGTGGCCGGTGACAAAAAAAGTAGCTGGTACTTGTTCTTTTTTTAATACATCTAAAATTTTTGCTGTATAGCCATTTTCATAGCCATTATCAAATGTTAAGTAGAGTACTTTTTTATCTGGATTATCTTTATAATAAGCTCCATATTTACTCAGCAAATCATCTAGTTCTGTTCCTGCTTCTGCAGGCTGTTCGTTGGCAGCTTTTTTGAATCCCCAGTTGATCGGACGATTGGAGACATTCGCAAATGCAGGTTGAATGCCAACAAACAGCAAGAGACATAACATAACGCTATATTTTGCAATAACCTTCACTTTTTTTCCTCCTAACTTACATAACCTGCTCTTATTGTTTGAGTTAAAAAGGAAAAAATGCTTGGTTAATTTGGGTAAATTTTATTGAGTTTCTACTGTATTCTTTCTGGTAGATGAAAATTTTATTAAGCCGGATAATAAGAATAACATACTAACTGTCCATAAAACTCCTGCAATACCAAGACATAGAGAAATTTCTTCAGATGCCATCGGATGATTAACATCAAAACTGATTGCATTTAATGCTTGGTATATTGCCCAACTAAAAAACACAAAAAAACCAATAACCAGTCCATAAGCAGTTCGAAATGGCTTTCGTTGTTTTGAAAACATTAATAGCAATACAATGATAAACGCTATACCCATTATGATTGAAACTCCACCTATTAGCATACCCATTGTTTCTTGCTCCATTTGCATATTTCTACACTCCCGAACAAAAAATTTCTATCCTATTTATTTTAACATAAAATAACAAACTCTCTTGTAAAATGAAGACGAGGATTTGGAAAGGATTATTGCATTTTATTGTCAATTAGTCAGCAATTAATGTGTTATTTGTATCAAATAAATAAAGGGAGTCCAATTCATATGAAAATTGAACTCCCTATTATCTTGCTTTTTTAAAATTTACTGAAAAACAACTTCTTTAAATTGCCCCAATTTCTCTAAAGATGACTGTTCCACATCTTGATGAAGGGAATTGCCATGTGAATCCATTGTTACGACTGCTTTAAAGCCTTCGACACGTAAATGCCACATTGCTTCTGGGATGCCGAATTGCATCAGGTCGACCCCTTCAACAGATTTAATGCAATCCGCGTAATATTGGGCTGCACCACCAATGGCATTTAAATAAACGCCGCCATGTTCTTCTAGTGCTTTTAATGTTTTGGCACCCATGCCGCCTTTACCGATCACTGCTCGAATGCCAAACTTTTTCATTATATCGCCTTGATACGGTTCTTCTCTAATGCTCGTTGTTGGTCCTGCTGCTTTTACATGCCATTTGCCATCCTCGTCTTTTAACATAACCGGTCCGCAGTGGTAAATAATTTGGCCATTTAAATCGATTGGAGCGTCGTTTGTGCTTAAATGTTTGTGTATCGCATCTCTGCCTGTATACATCATTCCATTTATTTGCACAACATCGCCGACTTTTAATTGGCGGATATCTTCTTCACTGATCGGTGCTTGCAGTGTAATAACTTCTTCCTCACCAGTACTCTGTTTCGTTTCTTCTTGGTTAAAATTAATTTTGTCTCCGTCTTGATATTTCCATTCAGAAATAACTCCAGTCTCTGCGTTTACTTTTACCGCTAAACGACGGAATGCCCAACAGTTATAAGCAACAGAAACGAAGAAGCTTGCCGGAATTCTGTTCATTACGCCTACTTTACAGCCTAAAAGCGTCGTTTCGCCTCCGAATCCCATTGTTCCAATTCCAAGTTTATTAGCGTTTTCCATAACATAATCTTCAAGTGCAGCAAGTTCTGGATACGGATTTGTATCATCTACTGAACGGAAAAGCTGTTCTTTTGCTAAATCATATCCAGCAGAACGGTCTCCGCCAATTCCAACGCCGATGAAACCGGCGCTGCAGCCTTGACCTTGTGCTTGATAAACAGAATGCATGATGCATTTTCTAATGCCATCTAAATCACGGCCTGCTCTTCCTAACCCTTCAAGCTCACACGGAAGACTGTATTGAATATTTTTATTTTCACAGCCTCCTCCTTTTAAAATTAAAGCAATTTCGATGTAATCTTGTTCCCATTGTTCAAATTTAATAACTGGTGTGCCTGCTCCTAAGTTGTTTCCGCTGTTTTCTCCTGTTAAGGAATCAACCGAATTTGGTCTTAGCTTTCCGTTTTTAGTAGCTAGCTCTAATGATTCATAAATCGCTGCTTTTATTTCTAGTTGATTTGTTTGGATTGGTGTTTTAATTTTGAAAGTCGGCAAGCCAGTATCTTGGCATATAGGGGAAATTTCCTCATCAGCCATGCTAATATTTTGGGTAATCGTCGCTAAACTCATTGCAGAACGAGTCCCAGCACTTTCTAATGCCTTTGCTTTTTTAATTGCTCTTCGTACGTCATGTGGAAGATTTGTTGATGTCTCGACAACCAACTGATAGATGCTTTGTTTTAAGTTTTCTACATTCATGTCATTGCCCCTCACCCTATTTTTATTAATAGGAATTTAATCTACTGAAAATTATACTTTTCCTGACAAAAAGTTTTTTGTAATCGTTTTCAATTATTATTTTTGGCTGTTTTCTCAAAGTTTGTTGTTTTTATATAAAAAAATAGGAGAAGAAGTACTCAGCAGACGGAATACACGTAGACTCCTGTGGGAATGCGAGAAAGACGAGACCCCACAGGAGCGTATGCGACGAGGAGGCTCGACGCTCGCTAAACGGACGAAGTGTATGCAGGCTGCGCGTTTAAAAGCAACAATCTATACGAAAACAGCCTTATTTTTTTATAAAGTTATCCAAGAGGAAGAACCTTCTTTTTAATTGAGGTCCTTCCATGATTAGTTTGCATTTATTAATCTCGATGCTTAAATTCATTGCATTTTGATTCAATATCGTCAATCATTTCTATTAAACGGTCAATATCTTCTAACTCTGCTTCTTCTGGATCGATTGCATCCAATACTTCTAAAAACATATTTAATCTTGTTTTTAAAAAATCTACTTGTTCGTTTTTACCTGTAATCGAACTACCCAAAGAGAATCTCTCCTTTCACTATCATAATCATCCTACCGAACTTTTTTCGATTCGGCAATGCTTTTCCTTTTTCCTACCTATCATTTTACACCGTGTAGTAAAAGATGACATAAAAAAAGATTACCAATGGCCATTTTTCCTAGACTAGATACGATATCATGTTCCACTTTATGATACACTACTAAATAGATGCTTTACTAAAAACATATGTATATTAAGATAACGATTATCTGATTTTCTTCTATTAAATGCATCTTTATAAACAACAACATCGTGAAATCTTTCACTAAGTTTTCATACTCTATTTGATTCGAGCCAGCTTTTATTTGTTTTTTAAAAAGGGTTTGACAATCTTACCGTTTCGCTCAATAATGACTAAAGATTTGAATGAAGAAGGTGTAAATTAATGATTTCTCAAAACACATCTATTAACCCAAGTGTTGACCCGTGGGAAGCGTATATGGATATCGAGCAGCACGGGAAGCTAACACTTTCTAATATAGAATTTACGACCACTACATTATGCAATATGCGCTGTGAACATTGTGCTGTCGGGTACACGCTGCAGCCAAAAGATCCTAATGCCCTTCCGATAGACTTATTATTAAAACGATTAGAGGAGATTCCTCACCTTCGTTCTATCAGCATTACTGGCGGAGAGCCGATGATGAGCAGAAAATCGGTCGAAAATTATGTGGTGCCTTTATTTAAGTATGCACATAGCCGTGGTGTGAAAACCCAATTAAATTCTAATTTAACATTAGGATTAGATCGTTATGAACCGGTTATTCCTTATTTAGATGTTCTGCATATCTCGCATAACTGGGGAACAGAGGAAGAATTTGCAGAGACAGGCTTTGCGATGATGGCAAAAAAACCCACTTATGAACAAAGGAGCAAGCTGTTTCAAAATATTATTACAAACAGCAGAGCTTTAGTAGAAGCTGGTGTTGTCGTGTCTGCTGAAACGATGTTAAATAAGCGAACGCTTCCTTATTTAGAACATATTCATCGTCAAATTGTCGACGAAATGAAGTGTCAAAGGCATGAGGTGCATCCAATGTACCCATCAGACTTTGCTTCAACATTGGAAACCTTATCTCTTGATGAAATTCGCGACAGTATTCATCATCTGTTAGATATACGCGATGAAAATGTTTGGATGTTATTCGGCACCCTTCCTTTTTATCCGTGCAACAGCAAGGAAGACGATTTACAACTCTTAAATCGTCTATATAATAGTAAAAACGTAACCGTTCGTAATGATCCAGATGGACGTTCTCGTTTAAATGTTAATATATTCACAGGCGATGTAATTGTAACCGACTTTGGTGATACTCCCGCTTTAGGAAATATTCAACAAGACCACCTGGGAAGTATTTTTCAAAAATGGATGGCAACCGATTTAGCCAATTCTCTTAATTGCCACTGTCCAAGCGTTCGCTGTTTAGGGCCGAATGTGTTAGTGAAAAACAGCTATTATGAAGGCGTTGATTTTTCAAAAAGAAAAGCATTAATTGCAAAATAAAAAATGATTAAAATAATAGTCTGTTTATAATAAGAAGCGTCGAAGCTGGACAGTTCTATCTAACTTGAAACATATAAATTCTGGTGCTTGGACAAGGAATTGCTTCTCTTACCTTTGTTTTGTTCTTGATCAGGCGTCTCAAAGACTAAACTCGGGTTTTTTCCCCTTGTTTTGTCCTTGATAAGACATCTTAAAGACAAAACTCGGGTTTTTTCCTCTTTTTTGTCCTTGATAAGGCGTCTCAAAGACAAAACTTGGGTTTTTTCCCCTTTTTTGTCCTTGATAAGGCGTCTCAAAGACAAAACAAGGTTTTTTTCCTCTTTTTTGTCCTTGATATGGCGTCTCAAAGACAAAACTTGGGTTTTTTCCCCTTGTTTTGTCCTTGATAAGACATCTCAAAGACAAAACTCGGGTTTTTTCCCCTTGTTTTGTCCTTGATAAGACATCTCAAAGACAAAACTCGGGTTTTTTCCCCTTTTTTGTCCTTGATAAGACATCTCAAAGACTAAAACTCGGGTTTTTTCCCCTTTTTTGTCCTTGATAAGGCGTCTCAAAGACAAAACTTGGGTTTTTTCCCCTTGTTTTGTCCTTGATAAGACATCTCAAAGACAAAACAAGGTTTTTTTCCTCTTTTTTGTCCTTGATATGGCGTCTCAAAGACAAAACTCGGGTTTTTTCCCCTTGTTTTGTCCTTGATAAGACGTCTCAAAGACAAAACTCGGGTTTTTTCCCCTTGTTTTGTCCTTGATAAGACATCTCAAAGACAAAACTTGGGTTTTTTCCTCTTTTTTGTCCTTGATAAGGCGTCTCAAAGACAAAACTGGTTCTAACCACCTTGTTTTGTCCTTTATACCTTTAATGGCATACGAAAGGGACTTCCTAATATATAGGAGTTCCCTATTTTAGTTGAAATCAACAGTATTATTTAATAATTTAAGAAAAGCACACTCGTTTAAGTTGAATAATTATATACTTTCGTACCTTTCAAAAAAGGATGCAGCTGCATCCTTTTTCTTTTAAACTTATCTTGGCTTATCAGTTGCAAGGAATCCAAAAGAAATATGATCTTGCACAGGAATCCAGGCACCGATTCCTTGTGATGTCACGTTTTTCACGATAATCGTCTGTTTTCTTCCTTTTAACATTAAATATACTTCGCCATATGTTACTTTTCCCTTTTCATTTACAGCTGGTGCATATCCATATAAATAGCCAAGGTTTTTGGCAGGGATATTATAGACTTGGTCTTTTTTTGTTCCTGTCCCAATCACTGTTTCAAAAGCAAGTGGTAATCCTGATTTTTGCATTGCTTTTACGAGCATCATTTTTTTCACATCTTCTGCATTTGGAATTTTTGCTGTTAATCCGCCTCTCACTATTTTTTGTGCCTCTTGTACGTAATGAATTTGATACGGTGCATTTCCGCCTCTATTATCAAAGAAGTTGGTGTTAATTTTTTGATATTCCCAATTTGGCGCCGTTTCTGAAGACTCGTAATTTAATGGCCATTGCCCTAGATAAACAATTGCTTTATAGCCAAGTGTAAACGGTGTACTGTTAACTGATGACTCATTTAACATGCGAATTAAATCAGGATTTTCAATCTTTACTTTTGATGAATCAATAAGCTGTTGTGTTAATTCACTTGGCTGCAATTTCGGCATATCTTGCGCCGGATTCGGATACGTATTTTCTTTTGTTATGTTCATAACAGAATTCGGAATAGCTACTAAATTCGATTTAGGCAATTCCGCTTGCTTTTTTTCGTCTTTTTTTGCATAGGCAGGTGTTTGAGTTGTAAGCATCAATATAAAAGTTAATAGGACAAACGAGATTTTTTTACGCATAGTTAGAACTCCTTTTCATTTCAATAACGAATATTTATTGTTATTTTTTTCGGAGTTCGACATTTTTATCCATTAATTTTTTACAACAAAAGTTTTCTGCTTATTTCATCCATAACTTGTTCATGATTCCATTGCAATAAGGATGAAAAAATTGAATAGCTGGTCCGATGCCAAACGCAATAATAACAGTTCCAAGTCCAATTGGACCATTTACAAGCAAAGCAAACAGCAATGCTAATACTTCCCCTATTAATTTAGCCGCCATAATATTTAAGCCAAACCTTGTTTGCATACTTACCATAAAATGATCGATTGGATTTAAAGGAAATCTTGCTTGTAAATACATTGCAATTCCTAATCCAGCAATAATCAAACCAGCAATCAACAGTACAAATTGATTCTTAAAATAAAAATAATTAAAGCTGTTCAATAAAGCAGCCATCCAAAAATCGACAAAAAAACCGATTATAAATACAGTAATCAAGGAAAGGATATCCGGTCTTTTTTTCAACAAAAGTCCATTTACAAAAATTAACACAATGCCGATAATTACGATCCAGCTGCCAATGGTTAAACCGATTAAATGAGAAAGTCCTACATTTAATGCGTCCCATGGTCCTGCTCCAAGATTCGCTTTTATCGTAAGTGTTGCACCAAAAGATAATATGATAAGGCCAATTATATAAAAAAGACTGCGATAAAATACGGACATCTTATCTTCCTTTCTTTTTAAATAGACTGTTTTCTCAAAGTTTGTTGTTTTTTCAATAATACATATGGAAAAGCATTTCTTAGCAGCCTGCATACACGTAGTCTCCTGTATGAATGCGAGAAAGACGAGACTCCACAGAAGCGTATGCGACGAGGAGGCTCGACGCTCGCTAAACGGACGAAGTCTATGCAGGCTGCGCGTTTAAAAGCAACAAACTATACGAAAACAGCAATTAAATAATTACATGTCCTTAATACATATGCACAGTCTCAAAAAAACTTGTCCAAAAAATGCAGAAAATAATAATCTGAATATTTACAACTATCGAAAAATATACTATAATAAGCTTATCAAATAAAAGGAGGGCAGCTAATCAAACCGCTTTTTTAAACTAATAAAGGAGGATTATTAATACTATTGGATATTCATCAATCAAGCTTTATTTTATCGCAAATTAAAATGGAAAAAGGTTGGTGATTCGATGGAAGCGACTTGATTTACTTCCCTAAACAGAACATATTCATTTAAAGGTATACTTATTCAAACTAATATCCGAATAAAGAAAGGAAGATGTACATCCAAAAAAGCCCACCTGCTGTAAAGAAAGCAGGTGGGCTTCTGTTATGCTACTACCATTTACAATATATAAAATCCAATTCCCATAATGACATAGGCGGCAAGCAGCGTCGCACCTTCAAACCAATTTGTTTCCCCATCATTGGAAATAACGATCATTAACAATACCGACGCGGCCATAGAAACAAGCTCCGGCAACGTAAAGACCAAACTCATCGACGTTGGGAAAAATAACGAGATTAAAACAAGCAATGGTGCAACAAACATTGCTATTTGCAAAGTAGAACCTACTGCAATTTCTACCGCAATGTCCATTTTGTTTTTATATGCCATTACGATCGCAGATGCATGTTCTGCTGCATTACCGACAATCGCTACGATGATGACCCCAATAAATAACTCACTCCAACCGAACGACTCGGCTACGACTTCAAATGTATGTACTAAGTTTTCAGATACATACGCAACTGCTAGGGTAGCAATCGCTAAAATACCCATACTCTTTTTGACAGACCATTCCGGCGTCTCTTCATGAGCCTCATTGTTTCCTTTTGATTCTGACTGGTAAACCCCTCTATGTGTTACAAGTTTAAAGACCAATGCTGCTAAATATAATAAGATGAGAATGACGGATATTCCGACACTCAATGATTGCGTTTCGTTCCCATCCATAGATATGGAGAAAACTTCCGGAATTACAAATGCCACAATGACCGCAAACATTAATAATCCCGAATTATGGCGAGCATCATACACATTATAATGCTGTCTTTTGTATTTGATTCCTCCTATAAAAAAGGACAATCCAGCAACTAATAATAAGTTTCCAAGCACGGAACCGGTAAGTGATGCCAAGACTACTTCCGTTAATCCTTCCCTCAATGCAAAAATAGCAATAATTAATTCAACTGCGTTGCCAAATGTTGCATTTAATAGACCGCCAATTCTCGGTCCTGCGACGATTGCTAAGCTTTCTGTTGCTCTTCCCATAAAACTGGAAAGAGCAACAATCGTTAAACAATAAATGATAAACATTAAAATACTCGGCAAGTGTAATAAGGAGCCAATAACGGATAAAGGCACTCCTATAAAGGCCGCAAACATAAAGATTTTATTTACCATCCTAATTCCCTTCCTTTCATTTTAAGTTTAATTTTCCCTTTTCTGCTAAAGATAAACATCATGATATCAGAAGTACATTCCATTTCTCACTTATTTTAACATAGTTTAAACATAGAAAATAAAGGATCAACCAAATCTTTCGACAGTTCGCGGAATTACCGGAATTAACGCAGGATTTCCTTTCCTTTTCGCGAATTTATTGCTATTATGTTTTATTATTTTTCGGAAAACAAAAATTATTATAAACTAGTTAAGTTTTTAGAACAAAGTAATGGGAAATGCATATATAATATGGTAAGATGATTGTAATTAAATAATCTCTGTAAGCAATATGGATGATAACTTCGGCTAAAAATTCAATTGTATAAACAGTTTTTCGTAAGGAATAATGCTGTCACCTGTAGAGGTGGCAGCTTTCGTGTTTTTTAAGGGTAATGAATGTGATTCTCTCTCTCAATAAGAATTAGTCATCTTTGCTAAAAGAAAATAAAAAAGAAAACAGGAGGAATAAAAAATGACAACAGATACAAGAATGCTTTCACAAAGACAAATAGAAGAAGAAACTTTATTAGAAAAAGTAACGCCCCATTTAGAATTAATCGCTGCCATCATCAGCGGTGTTCTTATCTTAACAGGATGGCTGCTTAAGTCTTCACAACAAGAAAGCTTATCTATCGCATCCTATATACTTGCCTTTATTATCGGAGGCTTTGCAAAAGCAAAAGAAGGTATTGAAGAAACGATTGAAAACAAAGAATTAAATGTAGAAATGCTGATGGTATTTGCAGCAATTGGTTCAGCTATCATTGGTTATTGGACAGAGGGAGCTATCTTAATTTTTATTTTTGCAGTAAGTGGTGCCCTTGAAACATATACAATGAATAAAAGCAATAAAGAAATCTCCTCTCTTATGAGTTTACAGCCGGAGGAAGCAGTTAAGCTCCTTCCAGATGGCAGTGAAGTAGTTGTCCCTGTTGCTTCCTTGTCAATCACAGATAAGATCCTGATTAAACCTGGGGAAAGAATTCCGGCAGACGGAAATATACTAATCGGAAATAGTTCTATTGATGAATCGGCGATCACAGGTGAATCCGTACCAGTAACAAAAAGCATTCATGACGAAGTATTTGCTGGAACAGTTAATATTAATGGTTCTATTACAGTAGAGATAACAAAAAATACAAACGAAACGCTCTTTCAAAAAATTATTACACTCGTTCAATCGGCACAAAGTGAAAAATCTCCTTCTCAAGCATTTATTGAGAAATTTGAAGGAACATATGTAAAAGTGGTTTTAGCTTTTGTGTTTGTCATGATGTTTCTTCCGCACTTTCTATTTGACTGGTCTTGGAATGAGACATTTTATCGAGCAATGGTTTTATTAGTGGTTGCATCACCATGTGCCCTTGTTGCGAGCATTATGCCTGCCACTTTATCGGCTATATCCAATGGTGCACGAAACGGAATTCTTTTTAAAGGCGGCGTTCATTTAGAAAATTTAGCACATATTACAGCAATTGCTTTTGATAAAACAGGTACACTAACAAAAGGAAAGCCAGTTGTAACAGAAGTACTTGTTAAAGAAGGCTTATTAGAAAAAGAGATATTGCTGACTACTGCAAGTATTGAAAGTCATTCGAACCATCCATTAGCAAAAGCGATAGTTCAATATGCAAAATCTACTTACGAAGAAGAACTTCTTCAGCCGAACAGCATTCAAGATACTTCTGGATGGGGAGTAACTGCTGTTGTACAAGAAGAAGAATGGAGAATTGGGAAAGCAGAGTTTGTTGGAAAAGAAGCAGCCGAACAATTTCGTAACTATGCATACAATCGCTTAACAGAAGAAGGAAAAACAGTTGTTTTTGTCAAAAAAGCGGAAGAAATCGTCGCATTAATTTGCTTAAAAGATATTGTTCGTGACGAGACAAAAAAGGCGATCGACAAATTAAAACAACAAAATATTTATACCGTTATGTTAACAGGAGACAGTGAAAAAACAGCAAATGCCATTTCAAAAGAAAGTCATGTGCATGAGTATATAGCCGAATGTTTGCCTGAAAATAAAGTAACGCATATTAAAGAATTAAAAGATAAATATCAAAATGTGGCAATGGTTGGTGATGGCATTAATGATGCTCCTGCACTTGCTACGGCAACTGTAGGGATTGCAATGGGAGAAGGTACTGATGTAGCGTTAGAAACCGCCGATGTTGTCCTGATGAAAAATGACTTGCCAAGAATTGCCGAAGCAATAAAACTTTCGAAAAAAATGAACCGCATTGTTAAACAAAATATTATTTTTTCAATAACTGTAATTATACTCCTTATCAGCTCAAACTTTTTACAAATGCTTGATCTTCCATTTGGTGTAATAGGTCATGAAGGAAGCACAATCTTAGTCATTTTAAACAGTCTGCGTTTATTACGTTGATAATAATGATGATGTAACAGTTTTCATCGAATAAAAAAGGCTGACTCTCCAAAAATCGTTATTAACGACTTTTGGAGTCAGCCTTTTATCATTTAATGATAGCCATTTTGTCCATTTGCAGAACTGGATGTTTTATGTTTTGGTTTACTTTTCCCTTTTTGCTTCGTACCGCCGTCTTTTTTTGGCATAATGTGAATCCCCCTATTTTGAAATTTCCCCTTTAATAGTTTGTACTTCATGACATTTTTTATAAAGGTAAATAACGGATTAAACCTGCCAAGTGTCTACTTCAACATTTCTTTTTATCGGTATAATAGGCGTTAATTTCTCCGCCAATCATTATTATCACGCCTGTTAAATAAAACCATATCATCGTGATAATAATGGCTCCGATGCTTCCGTAAGTCGCTGAATAGTTGCCGAAATTTCCAACATAGTAGGAAAAACCGAATGAAACAATCACCCAGCCAACAGTTGCAAATAGTGCTCCTGGAATAGCACTGATGCATGTAATTTTTATATTCGGTGCAAACCAATATAATGCTAAAAAAACAATAAATAAAATAACTGGACTAACTAAAAAGCGCATAGCGCCCCAAACCGTTAAAAATTCATTAGACAAATTAAATTTGGAAAAAAGAAAAATACCTATTTGCTCTCCAAAAACCGGCAATAATAAAGCAATGACCACAACTGCAATCATCGCTAACGTTAAAACGATGGACATGGCTCTTGCCACAATAAATGAACGCGTTTCTTGCACATTATAGGCTTTGTTAAATGCTTTTACGATTGCATTTAAACCATTTGATGCAGACCAGATCGTTGCGATAATCCCGAACGATAATAATGTCCCATTTTTATTTAACACTTGTTCTAAATTTGATTCAATAATAATCATGCTGTCACTAGGTGCAAATGTTTCAAAAATCCCTAACAAGTCTTCTTTTGTTATCGGTAAATAAGGAAGTAATGTCATCATAAAAATGATAAGTGGAAAAATCGACAATAAAAAATAATAAGCCAATTGTGCAGCAAGATCAAACACATCATCCTGCTTTATTTTTTGTGCTAATTTCTTTATAATCGTGATAATGTCTCCTATTTTTCTTCACCTTCCTATACTAAAAAAGAAAATGGTTTGTACTATTATTAAAAGTGATACGTTGTTTTAATCTCCTGTAATAATGCTTCACAGCCCTCTGTAACTAACCCGTATACTTCTTCAAAATTACCTGTATAATAAGGATCTGGTACTTCTTTTCCCTTGTTTTGTTCCGTATAATCTAATAGCAAACGAGCTTTGGCAGTAGGGTCCGCACTTAATTTTTTCATGTTTTCAATATTGGTTGGATCCATAGCAATTAAATAATCGAATTGCTCAAAATCTTCTTTTATAAACTGCCTGGCAACGATCCCTTTTTCACTAATATTGTTTTGTTTTAATATATGTCTCGTTCCTTTATGAGGGGGATTACCAACATGCCATCCACCAGTACCTGCTGAATCGCAGCTTATTTTATCTTCTAATCCTTCTTTTTTTACAAGATTACGAAAAATTGCTTCTGCCATTGGCGAACGGCATATATTTCCTAAACAAATAAATAACACTTTTACTTTCATGATAGTTTCCTCCAATTTAATTATTACATACATACAATACACACTAGCATTCCTACTAAATTGAAGCAATCCTTCTGCTTTTTTCCTTCACGGCTGATTTATCAGCAGGCACAGAACAAGCACTTTTAAAAAAATATTGCAGTTAATTGGGCTGCTAGGCAATGACCATTGACTTTTTCGCAAACCCATGAAAAGATGTATTAAATAGAAGCTTAATATAGATTTAATTGAAGAAAGGAGAAATACAAAACATGAATTTAAATACGAAATCACCTGAGAATGTGGAGTATATGATTGAACAAATAAAGGAAAAATTAAAAGTTTTAAACTTCGGAGCTATTAAGCCATCTCATTTTGATGGGGAAATGTATGAAGAATTAAAAGAAATTTACGAACATGTCATGAAAAAAAATTCATTTAGTCCAAATGAAATGCAAGCAATTGCTGAAGAATTAGGTTCCCTTCGTAAATAATACCTTTTCACCAAAAGAGGGAACAAGTTCATCATTCCCTCTTTTACACTATAAAACGCTGCGTAAAATCAATATATCACATTTTATGATGAAGTGTAGCTATCCTTTTTTAAGCAGGAAGAAGAAGCTGTGGTTCATGATATACATAAAAAGCTATTTAGCTGATCTAATGAAAATCCTTCTGGAATAAACAATACAGCAATATTATAATAAGAATTTCTCCCTACTTAGGGAATCTTTTTATTTGTGATAAGATGAAGAAAAAACTTTTTTCCATTTGTTTACTCATTTCTTCATGGAGTTCAAGTAGACAATCGCCATTTATTTACCAATACGTCTCTGGATAAAATGTATATCTAATTAATAAAGGCTGTTTTCTAAAAGTTTATTGTTTTTGAATAAAATAATAAACTAGCTAAAACACTGAGCAGCCTGAATACACGTAGACTCCTGCGGGAAATGCGAGAAAGACGAGACCCCGCAGGAGCTAGCGACGAGGAGGCTCGGCACTCGTCCGCGGAAAGCGAAGTGTATTCAGGCTGCGGGTTTAATAACAACAATCTATAAGACAAGAGCGTTAATAAAAATACATGAAGGAATTGGACAACATCGAACAAATCGTTCTTTATATGGAACTTGTTGTTAATATTTGATATGATAGTAGTACAGATTTTGATAAGGTGAGTGAGGCTGTATGATTGGAGATCGTGTAAAGAAAATACGACAAGAAAAAAAAATGTCATTGTCAGAATTAGCCGAACAGGCTGGAGTTGCCAAATCGTATTTAAGTTCATTAGAGAGAAATTTACAATCCAATCCATCCATTCAATTTTTAGAAAAAATAGCTGCTGTTTTTCATATTCCTGTTGATCATCTTATCAACGAACAACAAAATAAAGAGGAATTAGATGCAGAATGGCTTAAAATCGTAAAGGAAGCGATGGATTCTGGGGTCTCTAAAAACGAGTTTCGAGAGTTTTTGGAATTTAACAAATGGAGAATTGAACAAAAAAAATAGAACCTCCATCGATAATGTAAGTTCTGCAACTGGGAAGGCACAAAGTTTGTGTCTTTTTTATTTTATGTAAAATACTAGGGAGATACGAATCTAAATTATTCATTAGCCGTTTTAAGAATTAAGCAATCATTTAAATTATTTCGAATAAAATTGCGCACTTCTTGTATATCCATACCGAGTTTTTTTGCTTCCATGATTAGTTGTATCCAATCTGTGTCCAGCTCTTCCTTTAATAATTTTTCATCTATCACTTAATTCTTCCCTCCCAAAAATACGTTTGTATTTTTGCAGTCCGGCTATCATCGTACATATACTTTAGACCCGTGACTTTGCGTCCCTTTCTTTCGAAAGGTTTGCCATTTTCATTACTTTCCCTTACTAACCAAAAAGACTACCTATTTACTATTTCTATATTATACAACTTAGTTCATTTTATATGTGACTTATTTTGTCGGATTATTATGCATTTTACGTTGTTTTTTCCTAGTATTTTCAACATTTTATTTATGATTCCATATAATTTGTCGAATTTTCTGCCAAGTTATTTTTTATCATTTTCCCTATCATCTTCTTTATTACCATCCATATTTTCATAGCCGTTTATAACTTTTCTAACTAAAAAATTTGTATGAATTTGTTCAAAAGTGTTTGCATCAAAAAATGGGTTTGTTGTTAAATCATTATGACATATAGGGCAATACCATGATCCTATCTCACTACTGCTAAAGGAAGGTCTATGACATTTATCACAATTTTTCCTGTATATATTCCCCACCCTCTTTTTTCTATCAATTTTATTCTTCTTAAATTGCAAATTGTGTCAAATTACAGCGGAAAGTTCTTTTTAAATGTTTATATCGTTCTTTTTATAGAACCATCATACGTAGTATAGTTCAAATCTCTTATTTTGGAAAATTCTAAAAATGTTCATTTTTTCTTTTTAACGAACAATTTTCGTTCTTTTTCTCGTCTTTTCTCTTATTAACTAGCTTTTTCATACTTTTTATCGAAGAATTTGTTCGTTATAATGAAAAATATATTTGTACAATACGTAAGGAGAATTATCTAAATGGTAGGAGCACGCATTAAGTCATTAAGATTAAAAAAAGGTTATTCTATTAATGAGCTGTCAGAACGTGCAGGTGTTTCCAAATCATATTTAAGCTATATCGAACGTGGCATCCAAAAGAATCCATCCTTACAAATACTTTCAAAGCTTGCTAAGACCCTAGATACCAATTTGGATGAACTGCTGGAAACAGAAGATGCCATTGTATCAGAAACAGTGGACGAAGAGTGGTTGAAGCTATTGGAAAATGCAATAAAGGAGGGGGTTACAAAAGAAGAATTTTCTTATTGTTTAGATTTTATCAGATTCAAAAAAAGGACAAATGATAAATAGAAAATCATGTTTCAAAAAGGCTTTTTTCGTATAGATTGTTGCTATTTAACCACAGCCTTTACAAAAAAAAAGAATGACTCCAATAGTCTTATCAATAACCATGGAAGTCACACTTTTAATTTTTTACTGTTCGCGGTTGTATTAAAATTTCTACTCGGCGATTTTTCTCTCTGTTCTTTGCTGTTTTATTACTAGCAATCGGTTTAAATTCTCCATACCCCTTTGCACTAAAGGAACTTGGATCCAAGTTATGATTATTTAGCAGCAGCTTCATAAAATTAATTGCTCTTGTAACGCTAAGCTCCCAGTTCGATTCAAATTTAGCATTACGAATTGGAACATTATCGGTATGACCACTAATAATAATACTTCTTGGTGGATCCATTACAAGTAATTTCGAAATTTCAGAGACCACTTTTTTGTCGTGATTCCGTATATCCGCACTTCCTGATGCAAACAAGACATTATCTCTTATTGAGACGAGTAAACCTTCATCCGTTAAAGAAGTTTCCAGCTTGTCTGTTAACTTTTTCTCTTTAATGTATGAATTTACCTTATCCTGAATTTTTTCTAACTCTTTTTGATCTTGCTGCTTCTGCATTTCTTTTAATTCTTCTTCTGTAATAGAAGATGATTCTTTTGTTTTCTGCTGTTTATTTGGATTGTCTAAGTCCACTTTTTCTTCTATAGGAGTTGATGCTGGGCTAGGATAGTCAAATATGCCTGTACCACTCTGAAATTGTTTATTAAAAACATCTGCAAGTGCTGCGAATTTTTTTGCATCGACAGAACTCATCGCATATAACACGATAAATAAAGCCAATAATAACGTTAATAAATCAGAATAGGGAACAAGCCAAGATTCATCTACATGATCTTCATGATGTTCCTTCTTTTTTCTTTTTTTACTCATTATTATTCACACTTTCTGTTTCTTCTAAGAATTTTTTTCTTTCAGCAAGTGGCAGATAAGAAGCTAATTTTTGTTCAATTACTCTAGGCGCTTCTCCTTCTATAATCGATAATATTCCCTCTATCATTAAATACTTTTGCTTTGCTTCTATTTGAGATTTTCTTTTTAATTTATTGGCAAATGGATGCCATAATACATATCCAGTAAAAATCCCCATTAATGTCGCTACAAAGGCTGCACTGATTGCATGTCCTAAGCCTTCTGCATCGTCCATAAATCCTAAGGCTGCTATCAACCCAATAACTGCTCCAAGTACTCCTAATGTTGGTGCATACATTCCAGCCTGTGTAAAAATAAGCGCTCCTGCTTGATGTCTCTCTTCCATCGCTTCAATCTCTTCTGATAAAACATCGCGAATATACTCAGCACTTTGACCATCAACAGATAAAGATAAACCATTTCGTAAAAAAGGATCCTCCACTTCATTCGTTTTTGCTTCTAGTGCTAATAAACCTTCTTTCCGTGCAAGCTGCGCCCATTCAGAAAACATACGAATAAGATCGGGGATGTTTTGTTGTTTTTGCTCCTTAAACAAAATCCCGAATAATTTCGGTACCCTCTTTATTTCACTTGTTGGAAAAGCAATAGTAACTGCTGCTGCTGTTCCTAATAAAATAATTAATATTGCTGCGGGATTGACCAATACTGCAGGGTTAACTCCTTTAAAAACCATACCAACGCCAACCGCAATCAACGCAAGTATTATCCCTATAAGAGACGTTTTATCCATTCAATTCACCTATCTTACTTCATAATATTTCCTCAAGCTGTTGAAAAACGTTCGCTCTCTTCGTCACTCCCCGTTTTTTGCGGTGCTCATTACCAGGTAAAAGTGGAGGAACGACTAAATACGCAACGTCCTGTTGCAACGTCGTTCTGACCAACTTCCTGTTAGCCGCCGCTCCTCAAAAAGGGTCATTCCTCGATAGACAAACGTTTTCAATCAGCCTGAAAGTTTGCAGTCTTACTTTTTCGATACTCTGCTGTATATTGTCAACACTCTTAATCCTCTACTCTATACTTCGACATTTCTTGTCATTTTTTTAGGGAATTTTTCTTTTATTTTTAGAAAATCCTTATTTTGTCACAAATTCTAAAACAAAAAGGCTCTTTTCGATAGATTGTTGTTATTAAACCCGCAGCCTGAATACACTTCGCTTTCCGCTGACGAGTGCCGAGCCTCCTCGTCGCTATGCTCCTGCACAAGTCTCGTCTTTCTCGCTTTTCCCGCAGGAGTCTACGTGTATTCAGGCTGCTCAGTGCTTCAACCATGTTTATTGTTTTATTCAAAAACAACAAACTTTTAGAAAACAGTCAACAAAAAAGACGACATTTTACAACATCCTCTTGAAGTTAAACATTTATTTGTCACTTTTCCCATAGTTTACTTTCTATTTTTTGCTGAAATTTTTTAAACGAAGCGGAATGTGAAGTGCCTCTCTTTTCTCTCATCATTTTATTAAATCGCAATAATTTTTCATTGTATTTTTTTTGCAGTTCTTCTTTTTCTTTATCACAGCATGTTTTTAATAAATCCTCGATTGTTAATAATTCCTGCTTTAGCTGATTTTCTTCTGGACTGAATCCGGCATTCTTTAAAACACGATAAGCCATTCGAAGTTCTTCAGGAACTGCAGCCAAGTCATCTTTAGGCAAAGTTTTTCCAAAACCAGGCAAATTGTTAAATTCTCCATTTTTATACGCTTTTTTTATTTTTTCTTCTGAAATGAGCGAGGAAAAATCCATAATAGACCTCCTAAATCTTTTCTTCATCTTACCAAAAAAAGGTGCGTGTATACAGTAACTTATTCTATGCTTCTTTTTAAGTGAGTATAGAAATGCAGCTTTTATCAGACAATAAAAAAGTCAAAGAAAAGGAGGAAAAAATAATGGCTCGCGGTAAACATTTTGAACATAAGAAAAAGCATCATCCAGGTCCTTTTCCTGAAAATACTCGTATGAGTACACATGTTAAAGATGCACCAGAAGATGAGGAATTTATTGTTACGCAGGAGGCTTTTAAGAATCGGGTGGAGGAGGAAGAGTAATTTCTTCCTCTTTTCCAGACTCGTGACAATCGTTTGCTTTCTTCGTTGCTCTCCTTCCTAAAATGATTATTTATCTAATTTAAATCCTTTTAATAAATCTGCAAATGCATTATTAATTGGTTCAGCTTCTTTTTCTTGCTGCTTCATATACTTCTGTACAGTACGTTTATCTACTTTTCCACCAGATTCTTTTTTACGTCTTGCTTCAAAAGCAGACATTTTTTCTCGATATCCACATTTGCATGCGAAGATTTGACCTGTGCCTTCACCACGAAGTTCCATTTTCTTTTTACATTGAGGACAGCGTGCGTTGGTTACGCGTGCTACGTTCTTTCTATGACCACATTCACGATCTTGGCAGACAAGCATCTTGCCTTTTTTGCCGTTTACTTCAAGCATTGGCTTTCCACAGTCAGGGCAAGACTTTGTTGAGATATTGTCGTGTTTATATTTTTTATTGCTTGCTTTAATTTCTGCGACAATTTCTTTTGTATGTTCTTTCATTTCATTAATGAATACATCTTTTTTTAGTTTCCCTTTAGCTATCAGCTCAAGCTTTTGTTCCCACTCAGCCGTTGTAGCTGGCGATTTTAATTCTACTGGTACTAAATCTAGTAGTTGGCGACCTTTAGAAGTGATATAGATTTCTTTTCCACCACGTTTTTCAATTAGAAATGAATTGAATAATTTATCAATAATATCGGCCCGAGTTGCCACAGTACCAAGTCCACCAGCTGATTTTAACGTATCTACAAGCTTCTTATCGTTTGTTTCCAAGTACTTTGTAGGGTTTTCCATTGCTGATAGTAAAGTAGCCTCTGTAAAACGTGCAGGCGGCTTTGTTTGTCCTGATGTTTGAGCGATTAACTTTGTTTTTAATACATCCCCTTTTTCAAGACGAGGTAATAACTGCTCTTTTACATCATCCGTTGATTCTTCCTCATCGAAACGGTTTTCATATACTTCTTTCCACCCAGCGTTAATTACCGTTTTTCCTTTGGCAATAAATTTTTCATCATTGATTTTTGCTTGTACTGTTAACTGCTCGTATTCAAAAGCAGGAAATAATACAGCTAAGAAACGTTTTACGACAAGGTCATATATTTTGCGTTCTTTATCTGTAAATGCTGAGAAATTCACATAACCTTCAGTTGGAATGATAGCATGGTGATCACTTACCTTGCTATCATCTACAAAAGCTTTCGTTGCTTTAATTGGCTTTTTTAAAACTTTATTAGCGAGTAAACGATATTCCCCTGCACCACACGCTTTTAAACGCTCTGGAAGCGTACTAACAATGTCTGAAGATAGAAAACGCGAGTCTGTACGAGGATATGTTAACACTTTATGTTGCTCGTACAGTTTTTGCATAATATTTAATGTTTCTTTAGCTGAATAACCAAAGATTTTATTGGCATCACGCTGCAACTCTGTTAAATCATATAGAGCAGGTGAGAATGTTTTCTTTGCTTTACGGTCAATGGAAACAACCGTCGCATCTTTACGTCCCAGTGATTGAACGACTGAATCGATTTTTTCTTTATTAAAGCTGCGACTATTGCCATTCGCATCTTGCCAAGTTAATTTAAGTCCATCTGTTTGCGCTTCAATGCCATAATACGTTTGAGGTTTGAAATTCTTAATTTCCTCTTCACGTGCTGCAACCATTGCAACTGTTGGTGTTTGCACATGTATACTGTTTTTAGGGCAGAATTTAATATATTCTTTTAATAGTGATTATATCAATAATAATTTCACCCAGGTACATTTTTATTCTGGGTATAAAAAGTAAAGAAGTATAGTAATTGAACTTACGGGAGGAAACTATGAGATTTGTTGTAAGGGAATTTGATGAAGCTTCAAAAAATGGAGAAATATTCAGTAGTATTGGTATCGGAGTTAAAGAAAATGATTATCTAATATTTCCTTCACCTCTTTCAAATTTCATAAAAAGAGAATATAAGAATAAAGGAAGGGATATTAATAGTCAAAGAAATGCAGCTTATGCAATAACAAGATTTTTAAATTATTTATTTAAAAATAAAGATAATTATCCTGAATTGATATTAAGGGGATTAAGCAGTTTAACTCTTCAACACGGAGCTGATTATATCTCCTATTTATCATTAAAAAGTAGAGCAAACGAATTAAAAAGTGGATATGTAAAAACTGAGATACAATATATAAATAAATTTTACTATTGGTTAATATCAGAGAAAATAATTAAACAAACTTTTAGTGTAGATTACAAGACTACTTATTATGGCAGGAAAAATACGCAAATAGAAAGTAACCTTTTTGAAACTACTAATGATTTAGACATTATTTTACCAATAAGAAATTCCATTCAAAATAATGTTATTAAAGACTTCGGTAAAAATAGAAATAGACTAATTATAGATTTTATTATGACAGCAAAGCGTATTGAACCACTAATGGCGTTAGGTATAGCTTTACAATTTTTTGGAGGATTAAGACGCTCCGAAGTTATTAACTTAAAACGCTCTAGTTTAAAATGGACTAATAGTAACCTAATAGTTGAGATTAGAGACAATCAAGACATCTTATTTGCCGATGCAATAAACAAAGCTGATATTCAAGTTAAATATCCAAGAGATCAAATATGTATTTGTCCTGAAATTATAAAGCCCCTGCATGAAGAGCACCTAAACACGCTAACTAAATTAACTAAAGGAACTTCCGAAGCACTTTTTATCTCAACACGGAATTTCAAAGCCTTAAGGGGCAAAAGATATTCAGCAAAAATTGATAAGATTAAACAACAGTTTCTGAATGACTTACTAATAAAAAATCAAGTCGAAGATTATATACTTTTAACAAACAACAAATGGTCTACACATATTGGCAGGGGTGTTTTCACTAACATATTAATAGATTTGGGTCTAACCCCCACCCAGATTGCATTAGCTAGGGGCGACAGAAGCTTACAGTCCGCATTAAGTTATGTAGATGAAAATACATTACTTAGCTCCATGAATTTAGCAATCAATAATTTTAACATGCTAAAGGAGGTGTAAAGCTTGCGTGACCATATGACACTAAAAGAAGTTTCAACCCTCCTTAATTTATCAATATATCAAACTAGATTATTTCTTAAAGAAGCCTCAATACAAAAGATAGGTATTAATAATTCTAAAGAAGTTATTTATGATACCAATATTATAAATAACTTACGGGATATTCTTGAAAAACGGTATAAAGACAATTGCTCAAATAAATATACTCCCAAAGAGCTTATTTCGTTGGGATGTACTGGACACGATAGAGCTATGCTTAAGAGCGAGCCTACTACCCTTTTCGATAGATATAAGAATTTTACTGGAGTAACTTACTTCTATGACAAATCAGAAGTAAATGCATATTTAGCATCTAAAAACAACAGTTGTGAACTATTGGCACTTTCACAAATAATGGAATTAGTGGGTTTTAAAACACCTGAACAACTTGAACGTGCATTAAATGATTGCAAAATTAGAAAGGAGAAAAAAGGATATAGCTCCTTTAAGTATTATAAGGACTCAGATATAAAATCCTTTATCGACCTGGTTGAAAAAAGGTATTCATTTAATAAAGCCAATCGCTTAAGTACTCAGCAAGTAAGAGAGCTTGGGTTTAGTAAATTAGACAGATTGAGACTCCAGACATATAAAGCAGAGCCTCTCGATAGGATTAAAGAATACGCTGGAGTCCTTGCCTTTTATGATAAGGACGAAGTGGAAGAAAAATTGCAACATAAGGATTTTCTGACTCGTACTATCTGTGAAAAGGAGGCCAGAAAATATTTAGGTTTTACAAATTCGAAAAAATTCAAAAAGGTAATTAAAGAATATGGTATTCCATTAACATCAAATGGAAAATATGAAATTATTTATTACGACAAGTCGAGTATAAGTTCTCTGAAAAATATTATAGATGAAAATTATGAACATAACCTTGAAACCAAAATAACTGGTGATCAAATAAGAGACTTGGGCTATTCTAGAAATCTTATTCGTAAATTAACCTCTATCCGTACACGACCTGTTGATAACGTATATAAGTTTGCGAACGCTTTTATTTTTTATGATAAGAAACAATTTCTATCTCTAACTAAAACTAAAAATGATTTAACTGAATATTATACTCCTGTAAAATTAACTGAATATTACACTTCTGTAGAATTAACGGAATTACTTGATATACCGAATAACATTAATAGATATATGGCTCAATTTAACATCTCCCCTATAAAAATTCCTCCATCACGTCAAAATTATTGGCCTAAGGGCGAGATAGATGATTTTGTTAAAAGGAGAACAGATTTATATAACTACTACGATTCGAATTATTATTTAATTAGCGACGTGGAACATTTACTAGGATATGACATAAGTAAATTCTACAGAATTTGCTCAGATTTGAACATTCCCTTAATTTCTGAAGAATTACCTATTGAAGTCAAGTTTAAGAAATTTTATAACTTTCATTTGGTTTTTCCGAAAGATAAGATCAATACCATTATTGCAAGAATACATGGCCAACATCGACAAATTACCGAAGATAATCGAACTGTTGCTTTAGAACCCGTTAACGTTATACAACATGATTTGAATATTACTCCGGAATCATGGGATTCATTTCAAATGTCTGAATATTTAGGTGATGGAAAAGATGTACCGATTACTGGAGAAGTCAAAAAAAAGTTCTTACCTACTAAAACAAATCATTCAACTACTGTTTCAGGGCCTATTAATGTTATACAACATGATCCAAATACCGTTTCAAGAATAAAAAATTCACTTCAAGTACTTGGGCATTTAGAAGATGAAAAGATCACACAGATTATAGAAGAAATAACAAACTATCCAATGCCATCCGTAAATGGCAAAATAAAAAATATAATTTCTGAAAAAGATTTAATAGCCAAATTGGACTATTCAAAGAAACAGTTTGATGAAAATAAAGAAAACTTTCAAATTCATAAATTTGAGCATGGAAATATTAATTACTATTTGCTAGAGGATTGTTCTAATCTGCTTAAAAAATTATATGAAGAGCAAAACAATTTATTAGGCTTAAACTATACCTTTGCTAAAGCAATTGTTAAAGTCCCCTGCACTGTATTAAATAAAAATAGAGAAAAGTTGCAAATACCATCTCATTTGAGATTTGGTCGCCTAAAAAAACTTAGAACTGTATATCCTAAGAAAGGTATTGATGGTTATTTAAAATCATTAAAAGCTTCCAATTTAATTGAGCAATATAAAAATGAATTAGAATACACTACTCTCCCAGATAAAATCTTTTTGAAAACAGTCAAAGAATTAGATATTCATTTTTCAAATTTAGTTAAAGATACAGAAAAGGCATGGCATAATTTTGTTTCAAAAAAATTATTAAGTTCAAACGGAAATATTAAAACGATCAAGAAACTTTTTGTTCGATTTATTAAAATAACAGAATTACTACAGTCGACGTTAATTTCAAAAGAAATTATGGACATGACTTCTAATGAGATTAATTTCGTATTTTTAAACAATAAAGTTCCAGGTACTTACAAAGAAGTTTTATATGGTTTCTTTAATCACTTACTTTTAAGCTTTCCCAATTGTAAGTACTTGGTTTCAAAGCTTAATAACCCCCATGCGGAAAAAAAGGAGCGATTAGTAAACTCTCAGAACAATAAGCAAATCTATTCGACTAAGGAGTTTTTAACACTACTGGACTACGTTAAAGACATTAAACTCCATAAAGACAATGCTATTTCCGAATATAAGGTAAAGTCAATAGACGGGATGAAGGGGAATTATGAATCCATTTGGTTTTACGTAATGCTTCATTTAAATAACGGATGGAGAAGTAATGATTTTATTGAAAAGATACCTCGTATCCCCTTATCTATCCCTGTGCAGGATTACAAATCATTTGAAAATCACAACTTAACTGAGCTTGAAGCTACAAAAATCATCTGGGAACTAACGTCAAATTTAATGAATGTTTATCATAACAAAAATGGTAAAAAGGCCTATTTCTTTATTTCTGAAGATATGGTATTACCCGTAGCTAATGCCATCGTTTTATGTGAACTTAATGCTCAAATGGCAGATTCAAAAAGAAATAATTTAATTGATTTAGGTAATTCAAACGAATTGACTGTCAGCATGCATGATAAGTTTTTCAAAACTTTCCCTATAAACAATTTTAAATTTAAATCTCTAAAGGCTAACAGTACATTTATAACCTTTGTGAATTCAATCCTAAAGCAAAAAACAAATCGTAACCCGTTGGAGATTACTAAATTCATTAGAAATCATGATTCTTTAGACACAACTAACAGATATGTACATGTAAATGAAGAGCATCTAAATAAAATTAGTAAGCAATTGTTCGATAAAGGTTACTTTGGCTATACCTATGATTATTTAAAACAAATTGTTATTGGGGAATCTCAAAATAGTTCTATAGAAAACAATGAAAAGAATCTGTTAGCCACAGTTTTCGGAGACATATATAAAGTTGAAAATTTCTCCATAATGTTAAATGCTATTGAAGAACAGAGGAAACCTTTATATGAATTCGTTCAGAATTTATCGGGAGAACAACAAAAGGAATTACTAGATTTAATAAATATGAATCAACTGCCGGCCAAAGATTCCTTTTGGCAATGTATTCTCGGCGATTGTTTATTCTTAGATAGAAAATGTAACAGTTGCCCATTTGCAATCCCGCATTTCTATGTCCTAACAAAGACGGTTTATAACCTAAATGATTTGATACCTAAATTAGAACAGATTAAAAACATTTCTTATAAAGGTGAAAAGGTTAGATTAGCAAATTTATTATACAAAAACCTTTCCTTAATAAGTGCTGCTAAAAAACAATTTGGAGAAAGTGTACTAAGCTCATTTTTAGGCAAGGACTATTCAGATTTCCTAAATAACATACGCAGCTTAGAGAGTATAAATGAAAATCTGACAATTGGAGGCACCTAATATGGAGAATAATCATAGTCTAGATTTTTCTTCTACCTCAACTCACTATAATGAAAGTCTCCGTGGTACTTTACAAGACAGGATAAACAGTCTTAAAGAATCGAGTGTGAAGCTTACAGCCGAAGCATCCAATAACAGATGGAACATTTATGATGAATATTTTTCACAAACATATTTTGTAGATTTTGGCTTCGATTCTTTTTCATCAAAGAAGTTTGATACTGACCAATTTATCTTGCTTTTAAAATCTTGGTTTATTTTACTTTTAGAGAATGATATTAGTTTCCATCACTTAACGAGAAAAATAAGGAGAGCAAAGGATGCATTGATCCTAAGTAAAGGATTTAATCTAGAAACAATAGATGAATTCGAACTTAACTATTTTTCTAAAGATCTTAAACCCAGTTCCTTACAATATAAAGCATCTTTACTACTAGAATTTCTAGACTTTTGCGAAGACCTGATAGTGCCAGAAGAATATCTGGAACTAATTTTAAGATACTATCAAAAACAGAATTCAGCAGCAATAAGAAAATTACCATCAAGCCGAGATGTTCTTAAATTTTCCCTAATTGTTGAGGTATACTTTTCTAATGAGGACATTGATAATGAATATTTGGACTACTACCCGATTTATTTATGGTGGAATTTAACAAATATTATCCCAATACGCATTAGCGAATTTTGCAATTTGAAATTTGATTGTTTAATCTCTAGCAAGGAAGGATATCTTTTAACTTTACCTAGAAGTAAAAATAAAAAGAATCGCAAAATAAATTACGATAAAGTTTTGATATCAAATAAAATTGCCAACTCAATCAAATTATATCAACAAAAAATATATTCAGTTAAACCAACTAAAACATTATTACAAACGTCTAGTACAACACGAAATGCAAAACCGGAAGTCTTTAATTACAGAAACTTCAAGAGTCTATTAGACAAATTTTATAGGGAAATTGTTTGTGAGAAGTATGGCTTTAAATTATTAGAGAGCAGTTCAGAGCCCCATACTCAATCACCTTACAATATCTTTAGAAAAATAAGACCAAATGACACTCGTCATTTTGCATTTTTAAATTTAATGTTGCAAGGTTATCATCCAAGTGAGATTGCTAGATTAGGGGGACACAATTCTGTTTATTCTCAAATGGCTTATCATAACCATTTGGAATATTGGATTGATTCCGACCTAATAAAGTTATTAACAAATCAAAAAAGACACACAGGTGACCTTTCAAACGAATTTTTCAAAGAGATTATTTTTAAAAATGCAATGAGTACTACTACGGAAGTTTCTGAAGTTGTTAAAATTCCATTAGAAATCGGTTATTGTACAGATCCATTACAAGACTGTCCTGTAGATGAGCATTATCTCTGTAAACATTGGAGAATAACCTTTGATGATTATCAAAAACATTATGATAAACTACAAACCATTCTTGTTAATCGGGAATCTGTTCTTAAATTATGCATCGATAAACTACTAGCACTTCATAAAACTGGTCTCATTCATCATAAAAATAATGTATATGATGAAAAAAATTCACAGTTCAATTACCAATTAGTAGAAAGTTCTAAGGAAGTAAAGGATGCATTATACCAGTTAGCAAAGCTAAAGGAAAGGTTTGAAATGTATGAAAAGTCGGGGGCGCAAGCCTAATTTATATCCCAAAGATATTCTTCTAAAGATTATTGATGATTTCTTAAGGACCCACGTAAATGTTCAAATTATAAAATATAAAGAAATATTCTCTTATGCACTAGAAGAATATAACAAAGGATTAGTAGATTTTAAACTTAGTGAAGATTTCTGGAGAAAACCTGGTCGGCAAGGAAAATTATTAGTTGATGAAATCAATAAGAAAAGAAGCGCTTTAATAGAGAACAATAATCAACACATTGAAATTATCCCAACAAATGATGTTATAAACAGACTATCACAAGACACTCCAGCTACCAAAAAAAAAATCATTAATCAACTGAAGGTAAATGAGCATGGCTATCGTAGAATATCTACGCGCTACAATCAACTTAAAGAAAAAGAAGCCAAGATGACACAAGAAATCATCGACCTTAAAGCTGAGATTGTAAATCTTAAGAACAATAACGAAATCTATCAAAATGTTCTTTTTCAATGGGCAAACCTATCAAGCGTTAAGGATCTTGGTTTAATAAACCTAATTACAACAGGAAAAACTAGATCTGCTACAGTGGAACAACTATTTAAGGATATTTTTAAAGAGCAGCCTAATAAGGCCATGCTAGGACTTAATACTGACAATGCGATTGATAATGTAGTTCCATTACCAAATAAGGCAAAAAATACACTTATCGAAGACCTAGATTTATAGTTTCTCGGTAAAGTGGCAAAATGGCAAAAACATATTTATCTTTTGATTAAGAGAACCTAACTTGCTAGCATGGGTTCTCTTAATGTAGGCCTATTTTTGTATATCACTATTATTTTTTAAACTTCTTCTGTTTTTTGCATCTCCTCTAAATACCATATAAGTTTTCAACTTCTTTAATTAATTCATGAGGTTTTATTTTTAAAACCTCACAGATAGTAAATATTGTAGTAATACTTGGCTGTCTTTGCGCACGTTCTAGTAAACCAATATAAGTTCGGTCTAGATCGCATTGTAACGCTAATTGTTCTTGGGAAAGTCCGGCCACGTTCCTGCGCTTTTTCAAGACTATACCAAAGGCTTTTGATATCTCCATATGCTCACCTCTTAGTTAATTAACTAAGAAATTCACATATATAATCGACCGACTATAGTCATCACGAAGAGGTGATGCTACAATATTAATAACATTTTTTGAAGGAGATTTTGTATGTCTAGTAAAAAATATAATGAAAATTTTAAAAAGAAAATTGTTCAATTACATCTTGAAGGAAGAGCAACAACTGAACTGGGTAAAGAATATAAAGTTTCACCAACCGCAATCTATTCTTGGATAAAGCTATATGCTGATGAATCAGCTATTTCTTTTAAAGAATTCAACGCTATTCAAAAAGAAAATAAACGTTTAAAACAGGAAGTAGAAATACTTAAACAAGCGATGACAATTATGACTTCCAAATAGAACTAATACGTCTCCTTATTCCATGTACTAAAACTGTGTTATATTAACGGTACAAGATATTAAAGGAGTATGAAGATATGGCAAAGAGCTTAGTATTAGCAGAAAAACCATCAGTAGCTCGCGATATAGCGAATGTGCTGAAGTGTAATAAAAAAGGTAACGGCTTTTTAGAGGGCGACAAATATATTGTGACATGGGCGCTTGGACATCTAGTAACCTTAGCTGATCCAGAAACTTACGATAATAAATACCAAAAGTGGAATTTAGAAGATTTACCGATGCTACCAGATCGTTTAAAACTAACAGTAATTAAACAGTCCGGTAAGCAGTTTAATTCCATTAAATCACAGTTAAATCGTAATGACGTAAATGAAATCATTATCGCAACAGATGCTGGTCGCGAAGGTGAGCTAGTGGCTCGTTGGATTATTACCAAATCCAAAGTAAATAAACCAATCAAACGTCTGTGGATTTCATCCGTAACAGATAAGGCTATTAAAGATGGATTCAATAATTTAAAACCTGGTAAAGCCTATGAAAGCTTATATTTCGCTGCTGTAGCTCGTTCTGAAGCAGATTGGTATATCGGACTAAATGCTACTAGAGCTTTATCAACCAAATATAATGCACAGTTAAATTGTGGACGCGTTCAGACCCCTACTGTAGCTATGATATCTGCACGGGAAGATGAAATTAAAAACTTCAAACCACAAACATACTATGGCATTGAAGCACAAACCGATTCAGTTAAACTAACTTGGCAAGATACCAACGGGAATAGTAGAAGCTTTAGCAAAGAAAAAAATGATGCCATTGTAAAATCACTTGGTAGTCAAGATGCAACAGTTATAGCGATTGACCGTAAAGCGAAAAAATCATTCTCGCCAGCACTTTATGATTTAACAGAATTACAACGTGATTCCAATAAATTATTTAGTTACTCGGCGAAAGAAACATTAAAGATTATGCAAAGTCTATACGAGTCACACAAGGTTTTAACGTACCCTCGTACAGATTCTCGCTATTTATCTTCGGATATCGTTAGTACGCTTCCAGAGCGCCTAAAAGCTTGTGGAATAGGAGAATATCGTTCACTTACAAATAAAGTGCTAAAAAAGCCTATTAAGCCTTCCAAAGCGTTTGTAGATGATAGCAAAGTCAGTGATCACCATGCGATTATTCCGACCGAGGGATATGTTAATTATTCTTCTTTCTCGGATAAAGAGCGTAAAATCTATGACCTTGTGGTGAAACGTTTCTTAGCCGTTCTATTCCCAGCTTTTGAGTACGAACAATTAACATTACAAGCGACCATTGGTAATGAGAAATTTATTGCTAAAGGGAAAACAGTTATTAACACCGGCTGGAAAGAAGTATACGAAAATCATTTTGATGATGAGGAGTCTTCAGATGATGTAAAAGAGCAATTACTACCATCTATAAAAAAAGGCGATGTATTGAAAACAAAATTAATTGTACAAACATCTGGTCAAACAAAGCCACCTGCTCGCTTTACAGAGGCCACATTATTATCTGCCATGGAAAACCCTACTAAGTACATGCAAACGAGCAATAAAGAGCTTGTAGATACGTTAAAAGCGACAGGTGGACTAGGTACAGTTGCCACACGTGCTGATATCATTGATAAACTGTTTAATTCATTCCTAATTGAAAAACGTGGTAGTAAGGAAATTTACATTACGCAAAAAGGTCGTCAACTGTTAGATTTAGTTCCAGAAGAATTGCGTTCGCCGGCTACAACAGCAAAGTGGGAGCAAAAACTTGAATTAATTGCAAAAGGTAAGCTGAAAAAAGACATCTTTATCAATGAAATGAAAAAGCACACAAAAGAAATCGTGATGGAAATTAAAGCAAGTGATAAAAAATACAAGCACGAAAATATCTCTACAAAGTCATGTCCTGATTGCGGTAAACCAATGCTTGAGGTAAACGGTAAAAAAGGCAAAATGCTTGTGTGTCAAGATCGTGAATGTGGTCACCGTAAAAACGTATCACGGGTAACCAATGCACGCTGTCCACAATGTAAGAAGAAACTAGAACTTCGTGGTGAAGGTGCAGGTCAAATCTTTGTATGTAAATGCGGCTATCGTGAAAAGCTATCAGCTTTTGAAGCGAGACGTAAGAAAGAATCCCGCGGTAAAGTCGATAAACGTACTGTTCAGAAATATTTAAAGCAGCAGAATAAAGAACAAGAACCTGTTAATAATGCACTGGCAGACGCTCTAAAAGGATTTAAGTTCGACTAATAATAAAAGCTGAGCATGCAAGAAATTCTACATGGCTCAGCTTTTTTATCTAAATATATTGTTTAATTGCAATAGCTTTTCATTCTTTCTACAATTATTTTGGACATTTTTATATTTTCAAGACCTAAATCGTAGAAAGTCATAAAAAATAAAGAGTGATACATATTATACATGAATATGTATCACCCTTTTACTTCTTGCTCATACGAATAGGTAAGAGTTTGAAGTTATCTCTCCCTTTTCCCCTCGTTTACACCAGTACGTGCAACTTTCACCGCATTAACAACTGGATTCCATGGGCCATACTTCGTAAATCGTGATTTTTTCTGACTTAAACGTATATCAAGACCTAACTCTTCTATTATGGAATAAGTACTTAAAAATGTATATGCTGCTGAAACATGGTAAGAGTGCCCTCTGTTTTCAACTGAAAATACTTGTCCATGTATAAGTGAAGCAGAACGGGGTGTAAATTCTCATTAGATTGCACTCCTTTGTAGCCTTGGAATAAGGTTTGATTAAATTAACTTAGTAAACCTTGATAAAAGTGCAAATAGAAAAAGTGTATTTTGAAAAAAGATTAATCAAAACACGCTTTTTCTATACTCAATTGAATCATCCTTTTATAAAAAAGTTTACTGAAGAACTGCTTTTTTGTAGGTTCTAGCCGAAGATATTATTTGAAACTTGGATTAATATTCTTTTCATAAAACCACTTTCGCTCTTTATTAAAGTTAATAAGTCGTTTATCTTCATAAATTATTTTCAATAATGGGATAAATTCACTTTCCAGAGTTAAGTTCTGATCCTCAGGATCAATTAAAGTATTAGATATAAAATGATACGCTAAGATTCTCTGTCTAGTTAGATCTGATTCTAAAAGATTTGTGATGCAATCAATATATAATTCCTTGAAGATTTTTTTCTTAGAATGACTCATATGTTTAAAATAAGACCCATAAGCAATAGCACTGTTACTCCTTAACATATGTGCGATAGGTTTGAGCTTTTCATCTTTTTCTTCTAAGTAATAAAAATTTTTGCTTAACAATATTTCGTGTAATAAAAATCTATTGTCAGTACTATTCTCAATTAGAACTCTGAATAAATAGCGCAAAAAGTATTCTGTATAAGTATCATTCAAATGTCTACCTTTTCTAATTTTACTTTCACTTATTTTTTCTAGGTTGTCAGATAAGAAGTTTATAAGATGATTTTGAATAACACTTTCCAGAGGAATCCCATTAACAAGCCGAGCAAAGTTGTTTGCTGCAATTTTTCCAATTGTTCTACTAATCCTTGTATCTTCTGTACATATAAACTCAGATATGCACCTTTTTAATTTTGTTAAATTTTTCAAGTCATTAAACATTACTTTACATAAACTTTCAAGGTAAACACCTAATTCATACTCTGAAATTCTTTCTAAATTTCTTCCTAGAACTTTACACTTTTGATCAACCCTAGCATTAGTATGCAACAGAAAGTACAATAAACCGAAAGTTTCTTTTTTATTTAAGATGATTCCCTCACTTTCCAACAATTTCCGAAATATTATTTCTTGACATTTAATACTAGTCTTTATTGCAACAAAGAATAATTGTTCTTTTCCATTATCGCTGTTTAAACCATTTGAAATCTCTTGAGTTAAAATTTTAATGTTATTTTCAATATCTGTGTCTAAGTAAAGTAATTCATAAATAAATAACTCATCTTTTAACTCAAAAAATGATTTTCTTAATAGTGAAAACTCCGACCAATCATTTTTCACTCTAAAATGCAATAGTATTTTATAAGCCCAATATAACGGAAAAACGAATTTAATGACTATATCTTTACGGTCCTCAAATGAATCTTTTGTTTCTATAATTCTTTTACTTGCAAGGTGAACTGAAAGCAATTCATAATAACTATGTTTTAATAATTGAAATAAGCTATTTGTTTCTCTTTCAGAATATGTCAACTTCTTATTATCAATTAAAAAACTTACAACCTGATCAATTTCATTATCGATTTGAGCATCTATTTCGTTAAACGACAGATTCCTTTTAGAGTATTCAATCATTTGCTTTTTCTTCACTTCAGAGTACCTTCTTATAAAATCAAAATAACAGATATTATGCAATTCTTTTTCATTATCACTAACAGTATTTGCGTAAACATAGCAAATCAAAGGGTTTTGCATTAACATTTTAATATTATTATTAATATTTATATTATCTGGAAGTTCATCAATAACATTTGTATCAATATCATAATTATTTAATATTTTGTAACACACTTTATGTTTATTGTTAACTGTACTCATATTAACAAATAAATTAAGAGCGTCATTTTCGGAATTATTTGAGAAACAATATTTTTCCAAGAAACCACTATTGTCCATTAACAAATATTGATCTAGTTCATTTATTAAAATACACCAGCTTATCCAATCATTTTTCGTATAACTCTCTATTTTTTCTTTTAAATCATAATAGATCTTTGCATTTGAATTACATAAAATGTGTAGATCATCAATAATAAAAATGACCCTAAAACTAACTCCATTTCTTTCAAGATTAATTACATAATTATTAATTTCAGACAAACTAGTAAATTTGCAATCTAAAAAATGGGTAAGATTAAATAATACTGCTCCTTCAAATCCTTTCTCTCTTATGTCACTAACAGTTAAAGGAATTCTAATTGAATAGCTTCCTATTTCTTTTTCTATAATATGAGATGATAGGATAGTTTTAAATAAATGGGTCTTCCCTGCTCCAGATTCACCGGTAATCATCAGGACTTTGTTATATCTATTGTTTAAAAGGGTATATATCTGGAATAATGATGGTTTAAAACCTTTTGTAATTCTATTATCTGGTAATTCCGCCAATATTAAATTAACCTTCTTACGCATATTAGTCCTATATTCGTCGAAGGAAATATCTAAACCATTAAATTCCAAAAGTTTATCAATAATTCCTTTCTCTCTTACCAAGCTATTATCACCGTAAGCCCTTGCAAATTCACTAATATGTAATATAATTTTTGTTTTCCAAGTGGGATCTTTAAAAAAATCATTAAAATAGGAGCTATTTATCAAATTATTATCTATTTCAGATTGAAAAGGTAGAGTCATATTATTTTCGAGAAAAGACTCAATCCTAATTAAATACATCTTAATCATTTTTTCAAAATCGTAACTTGATGGTTTAGTTATTGCTGTACCAAACATTTCTTTCATAGAATGAAATCCTTCACTAACCAAACCTTTAAGGTCATCAATTTTTTCGGTTATTTGGTTTAAAGAATCTGTTATGAATTTAACACTCTTATCCGACATTTCTTGTTCGGATTCTTTAATTATTTCGTCAAGTAAACTTTTATTCAATTTTCTATCATCAACTTTAGTATTTGAAGAACGAAGATATATTTCAGATAACAATCGAGTTAATAATAAATAAGTATATTTATCTGTATATCCTTTTAAACTATCTACACACTCCTGTTTTATAATTCGGACAGATTCTTCTCCTTCTACTTGTTCAAAATTCCACTTAATACTTTTCACAAAAGATTCTAGATAGTGGTCTTCGTTAATTCGATCAAATAATGGTTTAAATTCTTTGATTACAGTATCCTTTTCCTTTTTAAGTGAGTCTATTTCTTCGAACAAATCAGGATCTAGCTTAGCAATCCTTTTTTCTATTTTCTGGATTTCTGATTTCTTTTTTTTCTCTGTCATACCTTTCAATATTTCTTGAACTCTTAATTTACATTTAATGATAAGGTCATTACTCAAATTTTCTTGATCTTTATACCAGTTTTTAAGTATTTCGTCATTTCTTTTTATATTTGTATTAGTTTCAAAATGAAATTGACCATTGTAATCTGGGTAGAGATTGTAAAGAATAAAAAAATTGTAGATGGTTTTTTCAATCTCTTCGTCTTGAGTTCCTAAGTTGCTAGAGTAACATTTTACTTGTATGAATTTTAAACTTTTAACATCAGAATTTACTTCTTTAATATCATCTTCTGTTTCACAAAAAATTTCATTTTCTGTATTATTTATAGCATCACATACCCATGTTTTTAAGGTTTTTAGGTACTGATATAGGAATCCTCTATTAGTTTGTATAGCATCAGTATTAGACTTGCATTTTTCAAATAATAAAAGGACATTATTACTCATTACAATTTCTCCTTCAAACAGAAATTTACATAATCAATTTCGACAAATTATATCAAATACCTTCAATTTTATTATTTGTTAAATCCATAAATACCATAATAATAGTTAAAAATCTGATTAATCCTAAATATAAAGAACTTAAAATTTTATTCAACTCTGGTTCGTTAATTTATATCATTACTCTATCAAAAATATTATGGGCAAGGGGCTATTTTTATGCGACTGTAGGAACAGTGGATGAAGAAACAATAAGAAATTATATTGCCAATCAATTGAATGAAGAAAAGAATGACATATTTAGGATAGAAGAATGAGTTTAGTCCCATTTAGTTGGCTTAAGCTTAGGATCTTTCAGAAGACTTCAGTCTTAGTTAACGACTTTTTATCAATCTTTGTTTTATTATCAAGACCTAAATCGTAGAAGGGCATATACATATTAGTCATGTATAATATATATAACCCTTTACTTCTCGCTCAATAATCGCTCCCTTTTCTTGAATAAATATAAAGTGCCTATGAAAGAATATTGATGATGAAGAAATAAATGTATATACATTTTAATTTAAGCTTTCTTAATTATCTAAGCTAAATCATGTTAGGCTTTTAATAAATTCATTTTTCTTGCTAATTCAATTACGTCAGATATTGGTATAATTTCATTTGGCGATACACCATTTAATGTTGCTCCCTTTACTGCAACTCCTACGACTTCATTATTTTCATTAACAATAGGACCGCCACTATTCCCACCATATATAGTAGTCGAAATTTCGTAACGTCTATGCTTGCTCTCATGCATTCTTACTCCTTGTACTTCACCTTCTTGTATTCTAATTTCCTGCCCTTTTCTGTAGTCGGGAAATCCTATAAGCTCAATTGCTTGTCCTTTTTCAATAAATTCATTATATGTGTATCCTTGATTAGAGATATCCATATCTTTTACATTTAATATCGCTATATCTTTATCGATATCATAACAAACAATTTTTGCCCATTGTTGAATGTAATGATCTGTAGATTTGTAATATGCTATATTAAACTCTTTTGTAAATTTAAGATCAAATTCTAAAACATCTATTGCATCAGAAATAACATGAGCGTTTGTAACAAGACCTATATCTTTCAAGAGAAACCCGGTGCCCTGCCCATATACAAACTCTCCTAAATCACCATCCTCTGTTATAAAAAATTCCGTATCAGGATTATCAATAATATATGTATATCTCTCATGAAATTCTATATTAGATAATGGTAGTTTTATAGGTTGGAGTTTATTTATTTGTGCAATTTCATTAAATCGTTTAGCAAGTTTTAAGTACACTTTATCGTGTTTACCTTTTACATGTCCTACATGTGAAATCATTCCTCTTAAGACAAGAAACATATCGGGATTATTGCCTTCTTTCCTTTGGCGAAAAGGGTATTTGGATTCAAATATTTTTACTGCAACATCAAGTTTATCGAGATTTTTCTCTATACAATTTAAAATCGAACGAACTCTCCTGATATAAGTTCTATCAATATTAAGTTTTTCATTTACTACTATTCCTGTCACTGACTGATGTTGTTTCCGATTTTGAAGCCTTGTTTTTTCAGGATTAATTTTAAATCCATATTTTTCTACAATCTTTACTATATTTTCATTCAGTATTACATTACCATCATTATCTAAATAGGCAATTTCTTTAGGGAAGTGCCTTTTATTAGTGGAGAATGTAATGTCATCTGCATAGCGAGTATACTGGCTCCATTTTGTATGTTGAGCAACTCTTGTCAATTCTTTATCCAAACTTTTAGCAAGTATATTGGAGATAATTGGAGATGTAGCTGCACCTTGGGGTAAAAAACCTTTTGGATGACAACAAATGTTCGCTAAAGTAGTAGCTACAGTATCATTAAATTTAAAGTAAGCTATAAACATATGCCTTACTCTTCGAAATTTAATACTTTCAAAGAAATTCTCCAAATCAAAATTAAGTACAAACTTTTTATTTATATGTTCTGATGCGTTTGATACAATACTGCGATTTTTTACAAAACCATGGGATTTTTGATGGCTGTTGAAATTCAGGGTTAAGATATATGCTAGCTTCTTTTGAAGAATAGCTAAATTTGTTGAAGGAGAATAAATTGTACGTTCATTCCCATTTTTTTTAAGTAGTTTAAACATTCTATAATTTATATTCTTATCTCTAATCAGAATTTTCCATAAAAACTCAACTGGTATTTCTAATAGATTAGCTATATCCTCAAAGTCAGTTAAGCTTTTAAACCTAGTATTAATAACTGTATTATTGCTTTTCAGTTCAACCTTTACTCGGTTAGATATAGCAATCAACTCCTTACTAATAAAATAGGCAAGCAAAGATAATTCTACCCTTCTAGGCCATGAAGCGACCAAGTGACACACAATTAAAGACGACAATGCGAGAAAAAGTGCGCAGAATATGAGATACGTTTAAAAATCAGGTAGCGATTTCACCACCATTAGTCAATTAGTCCCTTGCTTGCCATTAAAATTATACTACATTTTTATATATACGGAAATAACCTAGTCTATAAGGAGTACACGTATTTAACTATAATGGCCAGATTGTTGAATAACGCAGTTGATGAGTTATACTAAAAATCGGAAATAGATTTTGAAAAATTATACTTAAACTAACAAGACAGAATAGTCTAATTCAAGAAAATAAGTTAAATTCAAATGAAAAATACTGTAAAATTTACTTATTACTAATTAAGGAAAATAAACTTATATGATTTATAACAAATTCCATATAGAGGTGGATTTATATGCCTAAAATTGACAATATACTAGCAATTCTATGGATGCTTAGTTCAGGTAAAAAAATTACTGCAAAACAAATTTCAAAAAAGTTAGAGATGAATATAAGGACTGTGTATCGTTATATTGATACACTTTCAACAAGTGGTGTACCAATAATTTCAGACACAGGACATAACGGTGGATACACTTTATTGAACAATTTTATTGAAGCTCCTCTTTTTTTTGATTTTGAGGAGCAAACCTCACTATTTCACGCTGCTGTTTTTGCAGAAGAAGCCGGATATTATGGAGGTGAAGTACTAAATAGAGCTATTTCAAAGCTAAGCAAATATTCAAATCAAGAGCAGGAAACAAAGATAAACCAACATTTAACCAGTCTTGAAGTAATAAGTCGATTAAATTCCCTCTCTATAGAACCTTTCTTGAAGGAGTTGGAGCAGGCCGTAGCTGATGGATACTCTGTAAAAATTCTATACCATAAAAGTGGCGAAGAGCAATCAAAGTATAGATTGGTTGATCCGTACAGAATTATTTATTGGAATAATAAGTGGTATGTGATTGGATTTTGTCATCTTAGGAATGATATCCGTAGTTTTAGAGTAAATCGAATTGAAAGTCTAATGCTAACCGAAAATAAGTTTAACTTGCCAGAAAATTTTTCAGCACGTGACTTTTTTATGAAAAACCTCCTTCCAACTATAGTAGATAAGGAAGAGACTATCCTTTTGATTATTAATGGTAATACAAGTGCGTTGGGTGATATTTGCCAACATTGGTTTTTAGGACATTATCTACAAGAACGGACTTCAAATCAAGCAGTATTTCTTCTTGAAAAAAATATGATACATAGATATGTACCTTATTTACTTTTACCGTACGGTAAATCTATTCAAGTTATTGAGCCAATAAGTCTTAAGAAAAGACTTATTGAAGTTTTGTCGGAATTAATAAAATTTCATCAATTATGATAACTTCCCTGACGTTAGCTGTCAGGGAAGTTATATTATAATAGGCTATATCAATTGTAATTGGAGTGTTATTGAATGCAAACAAAAAAAGTTTATCTTTATGTATTTAATACAATGTCAGACTGGGAATATGGATATTTAATTGCTGAACTAAACTCAGGAAGATATTTCAAAAAAGATTTAGTACCTTTAAAAGTAATTACAGTAGGAGCTAATAAAGAAATGATTACTACTATGGGAGGACTGAGCATAAAACCAGATATTTCCCTTGATGAATGTACTCTTGAGAGTAAAGATCTTTTAATTTTACCAGGAGGGACTACTTGGAGTGAAGAAATTCATCAACCTATCTTGGAAAGAATTGGCCAAGCTTTAAAGCTTGGCACTATTGTTGCTGCAATTTGTGGTGCAACTGAGGCCCTTGCGAATATGGGATACTTAGATACTAGAAAGCATACAAGTAATAATTTAGAATACACTAAAATGGTATGTCCTAACTATAAAGGAGAAAAGTTCTATGAGGTGGGATCTGCGGTATCTGATACGAATTTAGTTACTGCATCAGGAATAGCTCCTCTGGAATTTGCGATAGAAGTACTGAAAAAATTAGATGTATTTGCACCAGATACATTACATTCATGGTATAACCTAAATAAGACTCATAAACCTGAATACTTCTTCCAGTTAATGAATTCAATAAATAGCTGAGCTAAAAAATCAACTTAGCAGTTTTATATTAGTTCAAATAAAAATAATGAAGTAACTGAAAAGCTCACTTTCTCTATTTTGTTTTGCAGAGAAGTTGGGCTTTTTAATTTGGAATTTCCTTATCGTTGTAAATCCGCATTTTCCTGACGCTACCCCTAATGGAGATACAAGTAGTTCTTGCTGCTAGTAAGAAGAAAGTGAGTAACGGAGGTTAAATTTAGTGGTTACAGCTATATTGGCAACAATAATTTTTTTAGCAACACTTATTCTCGTTATCTGGCAGCCAAAAGGATTAAATATTGGTTGGAGTGCATGTGGTGGGGCTATCGTAGCTTTATTATTAGGTGTAGTTGGATTTAATGATGTACTTGAAGTGATCGGAATTACGTGGAATGCAACATTATCATTTGTAGCAATCATTCTTATTTCATTGATTTTAGACGAGATTGGATTATTTGAATGGGCAGCACTACATATGGCCAGAGCTGCTAAGGGAAATGGAATTAAAATGTTTGTCTATATTAGCATTTTAGGAGCCATCGTCGCTGCATTATTTGCAAATGATGGGGCTGCCTTAATTTTGACACCAATTGTTTTAGCGATGGTTAGAAATTTAGAATTTAAAGAAAAGATGATCTTTCCATTTATTATGGCAAGTGGATTTATTGCAGATACGACATCTTTACCATTCGTAGTAAGTAACTTAGTTAACATTGTATCTGCAGATTTTTTTAACATTGGATTTGTAGAGTATGCTTCAAAAATGATTATTCCTAACTTTTTCTCAATAGTAGCAACGATTACAGTCTTATTAATTTATTTTAGAAAGAACATTCCAAATACGTATGATTTATCAAAATTAAGAAAACCTGTAGAAGCTATTAAGGACTTTAAAATGTTTCGCCTTTCTTGGTATGTTCTGGGGTTATTACTAATTGGTTATTTTTCTAGTGAATTCACCCAAATACCTGTTTTAATTGTTGCCGGGGTCATTGCAATCTTCTTTTTATTGATGGCCCGAAGAAGTAATGCAGTCAATACAAAAACTGTTGTAAAAGGTGCTCCCTGGGCAATTGTCTTTTTCTCAATAGGGATGTATGTGGTCGTATATGGTTTAGGAAATGCTTGGCTAACTGAATCGTTAGCTAGTGTCATTCAAGCAACTGCTGGTCAAGGTCTATTTGTTGCAACAATAGGTATGGGCTTTATAGCAGCCTTCTTATCATCTTTGATGAATAATATGCCAACTGTCATGATCGATGCATTAGCTATTGCTGAAACCAATACATCTGGCACGATCAGGGAAGCTCTCATTTACGCAAATGTTATTGGGTCTGATTTAGGTCCGAAAATTACTCCAATCGGATCATTAACGACCTTAGTGTGGCTCCATGTTTTATCTCTAAAAGGAGTAAAAATCTCATGGGGAACATATTTCAAAACAGGTATTGTTTTAACGATCCCAATTCTACTTATTACCTTAATAGGTCTATACTTTTCTTTATTAATTAACTAAAAGGAGATATACATCATGACAAAAAAAACAATTTACTTTTTATGTACTGGAAACTCTTGCAGAAGCCAAATGGCTGAAGGTTGGGCAAAAAAACATTTAGGAAATGAATGGGAAGTAAAAAGTGCAGGCCTTGAAGCACACGGATTAAACCCAAATGCAGTTAAAGCTATGAAAGAAACAGGCATCGATATTTCTAATCAAACATCGGATGTGATTGATCCAGAAATATTAAATAATGCAGATTTAATTGTAACTCTTTGTGGTCATGCAGCAGACAATTGCCCAGTTACACCTCCTCATCTCAAACGTGTACACTGGGGCTTTGATAATCCAGCTGGAAAAGAGTGGTCTGAATTTCAGCGTGTTCGTGACGAAATTGGTGAACGGATTAAGCAATTTGGTGAAACCGGGAAATAAGAAGCATCTTGCATAAATACAAAAAGAACCCATTTTGATCAATCTTTTTTCAAAATAGGTTCTTTTTGTGGCTTTGAAATAAAGTTCGATAATTTATAATAAAGTCTAATCATTTATAAAAAAGAATGATAATTTGTAAAAAAATTTGATCAAATTCCTGTGTAGATAGGCAAGATATTTTCTTGTTCCACAAAAGGGCCAGATTGTTGAATAACAGTCTTTTAAGAAATGTTATCTAACGACGCTTGTGCAAAAATAATATTGTTGTTTAATTTACAATAAAGTCATTTAAAAAATAATATTAGTTGTTTAAAAATCTTTATTCCACGAACGGAGCAGGTTAGTGGAAGCAATAGTAATTAGGTTTGACTGGGAAAATTGTCGATGATATTAAAAAAGACACCGAAGTGCCTTATGTTTTTCAAATTAAGCATACCGATAAATTGAAATTTAATTACTTAACATTATGTTTATCTTGGGAGCGAGTTATTTTATCGGTGAATGTATACAAACCATGTAATGCTTGCTGTTAATAATGCTGACGAAATCAAAGCTGTAAGAACACTATATGTTTGCCAAATAAGTATCGTTGACCAATCGAAAGCACAGCACAGTATACCCAGGGCAATCGTAGCGATCAGGAAAATAACTGTTACGATTATTCTCTTTTTTGTCATTGGCTGCCGCTCATTCGTTTTCCTTCTGCGTAATCCTAAGAGAAATAGGAGAACGGCCAATAGGCAAAGAATAATAGTGATAGACGACAAAATGATATCCAAAAGCTGTGTGCCGCTTATTTCATATGACTGAGTTAGATTGCCGTCTAATATATCTTTAACTTTTAGTACCAGGTTTATATTGGTATTTGCGCCGTTGCTCAGCAAGCAGACGGCTGTTCGTTCATTTAGCAGTATGACTACTTCGGTTCTGAAATTTGGATTGCCCCCAGTGTGTTCTATAATCGTTTGGTCGGCGTTTACCGACCAGCCTGCCGCATAATACATATCGTTGACAGCCGAAACAGACATATCACCCCTATGTGATTTTTCGATAACCGTGTGAAATATTTCGGGTATGTCCTGCACAATACCCATCTGTATGCCCATCCAACGCGCCATATCTTTTGTATTAGAAATGATGTAGCCTGCGGGCTTATTCCCAGCATAATCCGGAGCTTTAAATGGAGTTGTCATAAAAAAGGAAGAACGGTAGCCCTGTGCCAACTGTCCAGTGGCTTGAGCATCTTCTTTATAAACATACGTCTGGTGAAGACCTAACGGCTGAAATACCTGTTCCCTCATAAAGTCTTCATAGCTTTGTCGCGACACAATCTCAATAACCAAACCCAATACGTCATAATTAACGGTTCCATAGTTATACTGTTCACCGGGAGGGAACGCCAATTCAGCATCTACGAGCATTTCCACAGTCTTTTGCAACATATCCGGTGTATTGCCTTGTGGAATACTTTGAGTATGCCTAATATTTGTTAGACCACTGGTATGGTGAAGAAAGTTATTTAGTGTAAGGCTTTGCATATCAACAGGTTTCCCTTGATACTTTAACGTAAACCAAGGTAAATATTTTTGGACAGGGTCAGTCATTGAGAGCAGCCCTTGCTCTTCCAACAGCATAATACCCATACCGGTAAAAGCTTTACTGACCGAGGCTAACTCATAGAGTGTATTTTCACTTGCAGACAACCCCTTTTCACGGTCAGCATACCCTGAAGAAAAGTAGAACACTTCATCATCAGCAAGTATTGAGATTGACATTCCCGGCACACCTGATATACGAGAGGCATCATCTAGCAACGCTTGTATTGCCGCAGATTTCGAATCAGACAACGCATAACTTTGTGTTGCGAATCCTGAGAATAATATAAATATCGTTAATACAAAAACAATAATCTTTTTCATAAACTCTCCTTTTTGGAAAATTATAATAGAATAATATAAATAACCTACTTTTACAACTACTAAACTAAATTTTAATTTATCTTTCTATTCACCTATATAATATCAAGTAATTGTGAAAAGTTACACTTAACGAACAGATGCGTTAGTTCAATAAGAAAAACGATCTTCAACAATCGGGCGCGATTGTTGAAGATCCAAAGTAGGAAATGATCAAACTTTTTTATAAAAATTACACATTGTTTCACAAAGAATTAACCCGTTCTGAACAAACTTTTTTCAAAACGGGTTCTTTTAATTTAACTTAAAATATGGGTCAGTGGGTTGTTTTTTGATCAAACTTTATTTTAAAGCTACACTTTTTATTTATCGTAAAATTCCGGTTTGTGAGGTGTTTTTGATCAAACTTTATTTTAAAGCAACAACAATAAAGTTTGGCAAAACCCTGTATTACCGAGCCGAAGAATTCTTCTTAATAGATTTATAATCATCCCTTTATTTTTTTCTGGTTAGATTATAGTTACTTGTATTTTTGCTTTTACCGTATGCATTATCAATATATTTATTTGGATCTTCAAGAAAATCTTCTTCACTAATCAAAGAAATATATGAACCTGTTAAAGAATTCACGTGTTTACATACATCACAAGTATATTCAGGAGGTTCCTGGTTGAATCTATTCTTGTGTATAATATCATAGAGATATTCATCATTCGTATGTATAGCAGCATGTCCATCAGATTTTGTAACTGAATATCTTAACCAAGAATAATCGCCATTGTATTTCATGACAACTCCTAGAACACCATTGGTTCTAGATGTGCGATCATTTCTCTTTATTTGTTTAAGTGAATATTCAATTTCCCAATCAATCCAGTTACTTAATTTCATATTCGGAGAGATTACAACGATAGTAACAGAGGTAGAATAAATCATATCCTTTAATTTCTCTTTGATATAATCAGTTGTTTTATCTGACATATCCGGTGATTCACTCGTTTCCCCTTGATAATATTCAGCATCATCCCCCAATGCCTCCACTATTCTGTCTCTTAAATCCTTAGCTTCAGAATATTTATAGGATATAAAAGTTTTATATGTCATTCAGATTCCTCCCACATATTGCTTAATGATTTTCTTATATCTGTTACGTTGTAAAGCTAGATTACCTATATCACTTTATGCATTAGTGCTTCACTAATTGGTTAATGATTTTTACTACCGTTTCAATTAGTTCGTTAGGAGTCTTGCTTTCATCACCTAAATCAGTATACAAAGGTTTTAATCCTTCAATTCCAACATAATTATCAAAATCATCCATAACCTTCTGCCATAAAACTTTAGTAGTAAAACCAGTAGCCCCTACTGGGATAGGGATTGCCCCATTTTCTGTAGAAATATTAAATTCCTCTATCATGCCATTAGCATCAAGTATCTTGTTAGTTTCATTATCAATCTTGTTTCCGAATATAAAGACAGCAATACCAACATTAGAAAGCATTTCTTTGCGATATTTAGTCCATAATTCAGATCGGGAAAGTTGCCCCCTTGTAATTTGTGGAAATGGTCTACACTTGAGCCTTTCTTCTACCTTGTTATTTTGACTTGAATAGAGTTCTTCTAATGCACCTGAAATGATACAACTCCCTATTCCCAAACCAAATCCAGAAACAATATTATTATTATTTTTAATGAGGGCTTTACTTAATGATGTGCTAAATTCAAAAGACTTCTGCTCACCCCATTCGCCATAATTACTCGCACTTCCGGATACAAAAATGTTTTTTCTTATAACCAGTGAAGTAATATGTTGAAGAATGTCTGTTATTTCAGGATAATCATCAACTAAAAGAACCTTAATACTATATCTTTTTAAATCTTTAATTTTTAAGTTTTGCTTAATTTCCGCATAACGGAATTCTTCTTCATTATTTTCATAATCATTTATATTTACCTTTTTCATAAAGCAATAGTGAGTTCTTGTATTTTCATTCAATAAAATTCTAATCTTACTTAAAATTTGAGATAAATTAGGATCATCAAAACTGAAACCAATAAATAAAAATGTTTTAGATACCAAATCCCCCCGCAAGGCTGTACTAAATAATTGCCTTTTTAAATCATACCCCTCATAATCATCTTTCGTTAGAACTGCTTCATGGGGTAAAGTACTATCTCCATGCATTTTATAAACAATTGCATCACTTCCTGGTACAGAATAACTCAAGTTTTCAGGTGCTATTTTTTTGTCCACCTTCTTACTCACAGCCTCCAAATTAGATTCAATTAACTGATCATAATTGGTTGTCCAATATGTACCTATAGGAAGCTTTGAGAGAATTTTATGATTATCAGTTATTGTTACACTTTTAGTAAATTCATCAATCAAAATTTGATTTATTTTTCCTCTCCCATTAAACTCGTTAACATGATATTGAGCTAAAGCTATTAAATCTGCTTCCAAATCGATATCTAGTTGTAAATCTTCAGCAACTTCCCGTAGTAATTCCTTCCAGTCCACATAGCCAGCAGGGCGTGAGAGACCTGCACCAGCAAATATTGCTGCATTTGAGTCTTGAATTGCCTTTACATAGGTTCTTAAAAACTCCCGAATACTTGGATCATTCTTCAAATTTCAACGCCCTCTCTTTGTATAAGAAATAATCGATACTAAAATATCTGTTGGTTTTTCTATTTTTAAGCTAGAAATTATCTTTGGAATGAAAAATACCATCAAATACAATTTTATCCAACTAAAAGAAGTTGTTCAACTTTATTAATCCTTTGAACCTATTTTTAAATTAGTTCATTCCTCTTAAACACCCTTTACTATACATTAGATTCTTCTTTATCGTTGCTCCTTCAAATTTTAAAGGTATGATTTTCAAAAATATGCCTTAGAGATAATTCGTTATTTTTAACATATGGTTATTTCTTTTGACTTCCTTCTCCATAACAAGATGACCAAAATATATCCCTATACAGAAAGATCATACAAATACTACTTCTACATAATCGCTATCACTAACGGTAATATTCATTAGTTTAGCTCCCTTTATTTGTTGAAATTTAATTCAATTGAACAAAGGAAACATTTCAACTATGGTAGGGAATTCAATATATTAAATTTTCAGTCTATTTAAACAAGAAGGCTCTTTATGAATCAAAATTTGATATGCTAATATTTAAAATTAAAATTTTAACCATAATTATTTGGGTTTAATTGATACAAGTCAGATAAATACTAGAAATATTAATTTCACCCTAGCTATTGACGGGATACATTTGCACACGCCCACAGTTTAATTGTGCGTTGAATTTTGTTGTTAAGGCACGAGTTGCATTTAAACCGATATACCAGTCTGCCTCTGAACGTGCTACTGCTGAAGCATATAAGTTTTCATAAGCTTTACCAGGCTTTAAGTTATTGAAACCATCTTTAATCGCTTTATCTGTTACAGAGGAAATCCACAAACGTTTGATAGGCTTATGAACTTTTGCTTTATCAATAATCCAGCGTGCAACTATTTCGCCTTCTCTGCCTGCATCTGTAGCCACGATTATTTCATTCACGTCACTGCGATTTAACTGTGCTTTTACAGCATGAAACTGCTTTCCGGTTTGTTTCATGATAACTAATTTCATGCGGTCTGGAAGCATAGGGAGATCTTCTAGGTTCCATGATTTATATTTATTATCATATACCTCAGGGTCTGCTAAAGTGACTAAATGCCCCAGTGCCCAGGTAACGATATATTTGTTTCCTTCTAAAAATCCATTTCCCTTCTTTGTACACTTCAATACATTTGCGATATCGCGTGCAACGGAAGGCTTCTCAGCAATTACTACAATTTTTGTCATTTGTTCGAACTCCTTTACTACTATATACCGTCTAATATACCATAGTTTGAAAGCAGAAATTATTTATACATTTCTAATTACAAAAGACGAAGGATTTGGAACAAGTCTCTGTGATTTATGGAAGACTAAATTTAAAGAGAGCAGAATGTGATATTCACTCTGCTCTATTTTTCATAAATTTTTTTAATAAACTCTCTAATTGTAATTCTTTTGTGCTTTTTACATGCCAATCTGCTTTTTGTAAATAGTCTTCTTCGCCAACTCCAACGGAAAACATCGGTGTTTGCATAATTCCACTTAATCCTGCTTCACCGTCTTCAATTGCAGCACAGTTTTTATACTCAACATCCAAAAGATCAGCCGCTGTTAAAAATATTTCTGGATCTGGTTTGCCTTTTTTTAATGAATGTGGGTCTACAATACATGTAAACCAATCACGTACACCAAACTTTTCTAATAAAAACGGCGCATTGGAACTGGACGATGCAATCGCCAACTTTATTCCGTTTGCTTTTAACTCCGAAAGAAAATCCTTCATTCCTGGAAGCATTTGCTCTTCAGTAAAGTCAGCAATCATCTCTTTATAGTAGTCACTTTTTTTATTTCCCAATAATATTTTTTCTTCATCGGACAATGATACATTACTTCTTGAGACAAGCTCCTCGATTAACACTGTTCGTGGAATTCCTTGAAAACGCAAATTATCTTCTATAGAAAAAGGAACGTTTAATTCCTCTGCAATTCTTTTTGTTGCCTCATAATAAAGGGAAACCGTGTCGGCAATAACACCATCAAAATCAAAAATAACCGCTTCTAATACTTTAGTCATGTTAGCCTCCTATAATTATTGCTTTTTTTATTATAGCCTATTAGTTTATTTCTGCCTGTAAAAAAGATACAATAATAAGGAATACTGCACCGATTGTATAAATACATACACTTAAAAGGCAAAGGAGCGTAAAAAAATGAGTACATTCCAACAAAATCTAGAAAAATATGCAGAGCTTGCTGTAAAGGTTGGCGTCAATATTCAAAAAGATCAAACGCTTGTTATTAACACGACGATTGAAGCAGCAGAATTTGTACGCATTATTGTAAAAAAGGCTTATGAAGCAGGCGCAGAGAATGTTGTGGTGAACTGGACAGATGATGTGGTTACGAGAACAAAATATGAACTAGCACCAGCAGAGGCATTTTTAGAATTTCCAAAATGGCGAGCGAAAGAAACGGAAGAGTTGGCGGAAAATGGCGCTGCATTTATGTCTGTATTATCTTCAAGCCCTGACTTATTAAAAGGGATTTCTTCTGAAAAAATCAGCAACTTTCAAAAAGCTTCTGGCAAAGCATTAACAACATTCCGCAAGTATATTCAATCAGACAAAGTCAGCTGGACCGTTATTGGAGCTGCTTCTAAAGCATGGGCAGACAAAGTATTCCCAGATGCACCAACCGAAAAACGAGTGGAATTACTATGGGATGCTATTTTTAAAGCTTCACGTGTAGATAGTGAAAATCCCGTGGATGCATGGTTAAAGCATGACGAAACATTACATAAAAAAGTGGATTACTTAAATAAAAAAGCATATAAGAAGCTTCACTATCGTGCACCTGGAACAGATTTAACGATTGAACTTCCAGAAAAACATTTATGGTGTGGTGCAGGAAGCATCAACGAAAAAGGTTTGGAATTTATGGCGAATATGCCAACAGAGGAAGTCTTTACTGTTCCTTATAAAACAGGCGTTAATGGTACTGTCTCTAGTACAAAACCATTAAGCTACGGCGGCAATATTATTGATCATTTTACTGTTACCTTTAAAGATGGGCGTATTGTGGATGTAAAAGCAAAGGAAGGAGAAGAAATTCTTCGTCAATTAGTTGAAACAGATGAAGGTTCACATTATTTAGGGGAAGTTGCCCTTGTACCTCACCGTTCTCCTATTTCACAATCAAATATACTGTATTATAATACATTGTTTGACGAAAATGCTTCTAATCATTTAGCCATTGGAAGTGCTTATGCTTTTTGCATTGAAGGCGGCAAACAAATGTCGAGTGAGGAACTAGCGGAACATGGATTAAATGAAAGCATCACACATGTAGATTTTATGATTGGTTCCAATCAAATGGATATCGACGGCATTACCGCTGATGGAAGTATTGAACCTATTTTCAGGAATGGGGATTGGGCGTTTTAATAAAATCACATGCGGCAACTACTGAACAAGTTAAAAATTGGATGTGATTATTAAATGATGTTATTTAACGTTTTGGTCATTACATTAACTCTTAAATCAAGGGTTCAAATATTTATTTCCAACCTACACTAATGAACAATTTACTTCTTCTTAATAAAATACACAAATCCCGAGATAATTATTTATCATCGGGATTTTTTTCTAATATATATCTTAAGGTTTCATCTAGTAAAAAGAATACACATGCAATTCCTAAAGAATAAAAAGTCAAAAACCATAAAAATATAATTGGTGCTATCCCCAAAATCAAATGAAAAGCAAAAGAAAAAAATAATCTTGCTTTTCCGATTTTTTTGGTAATAATTTCCACCAACAAAGAGCCAGGTAGACCGTATAATGTAATAGCAATACCTACATATAACATTGAAATAAAAATATTACTAAAAAAATTACTTTTATCAGCCAAAAAGGAACTTGGTGGTGTAAAAATTGCAATAAAAAAGCTGGAAATAACAAATGTAATACATGCTGTTAAGATCTTTCTCTTTATCATATAATAATCTCCTTGAAATAGTGAATCAAAAAGAATATTCCATTATAAACATCAAATATGTAGGCTGTTTTCTCTAAGTTTGTTGTTATTTAAGTAAAAAAAGGGGAGAAGAAGTACTTAGCAGACTGAATACACGTAGACTCCTGTGGGAATGCGAGAAAGACGAGACCCAAACAGGAGCGTATGGGAAGGCACTGAAAAAAGTGTTTTATTAGATATAATTATAGGTGAAACACTTAAATTTATTAGGGTGAAAATGGTATAGAGAGTTTGAAAACGACCATCATTTTGGTTAGGAGAGGCGTCCGCACGACTCCTGTGGGATTAGCGAGACAGGCGAGACCCTGCAGGAGCATAGCGACGAAGCGGCTCGACGCTCGCCCCACGGAAAGCGTGTGGTAAGCCTCGGAAAACCGAACGAAAACCTCTGCGTTGCTTGGATTGTCACTACCTATATATTATAGCATTTACTTTTTCAGTGGCCTCGCTTATGCGACGAGGAGGCTCGACGCTCGCTAAACGGACGAAGTGTATTCAGGCTGCGAGTTTAAAAGCGACAATCTTTACGAAAACAGCCTTTATCAACCATATTACCTTTTACTTAATTCCAATGTTTGAATGATTTGAGCATTGTTGACCAATATTTTAAGCTCGTAGTTGCCTGCATGATAGATGGCAACTGCTTCATTTTTCTTCTTGTTAACGAAGTATGCATCCGGTTCTCCCAGCATTTCCTTTACGTTTTCCAATGTTCCTTTTAGACGGATTCCTGGAATAGAAATTGCTGATACTTGCTCATTTTTTTTATTGTAATAATAGGTTACTTCAGGAAAAACCAACGTAATGACATCTTTTTTCACTTCTTCTTTTATAAAATGTTCATTCGATGTTTTGATCTCATTACTATTTGTTCCAATTGGATATTGACTTCCTATTAACATTCCCTCACTTGCTTTCCTAATAACAGAAGAGGTAATAGCTAAGTTTTTAAACGGATAATAGTACATCTCGTCCATCAGCCAATTTTCTACTATTCCTTTCTCTTGAACGGAAGTAACGTCCAACGGCTCTAATTTCAATTGTTTAGGATCAAGCGTCCATGTGGTAAACTCAAATGTTTTTTCATCTATTTTGTTGATTGTTTGTAAATAATTTTGTTGAATATTTTTTATCTTATTATCATAAATAGGAACTGCCTCATTCGTTAGAAATGATAATTCCCCGTTTTTTATCGTGTACAAATACGCCTTTGTTTCATCTTTGGCTGCTTGCTGAAAAATGGCTGCGATCGTATGCTTATTCACATAATATGTACTTTTGTTTTTATTCATTAAATTAAAAACGAAAGGCTCCTTCATCCCAGCAGCTTGTTTAAAAGCAAAGGGACCATTTTTTTCATTTGCTAAATAAAAAGAAAAATCCCCTTCGATAATTGGATCATCTACTTTACCAAATGTATTATTTTCTTTTAAAGTGTATTGTTTCTCTTCTTCACCAACTAAATAAGCTTCATACTCTTCATTTCCTTCTCTTATATTCCATTCATAAAGAGCTTTTTCTTTTACTTGAGACAGTTCCTTTTTTTCTTCTGTTTGTTTGCTATCGCTAATAGTTTCTAAATTTTGGTTCTTCTCATTTATTCTGATCACTGTCACGATGATTACAGCTAGACATATTAACACTAAAAAAATATATTGATAAGGTTTCATACTATTCTCCTGATTATTTCACGCTTCTAATTATCTTCCAATAGAGATGTTCCAAAATAGAGGAACGCTGTCGAATCTCTTCGCTTTGATTATCCTCCTTTTTGAATACGCTCTAATAATATTAACAAAAGGAGCTACGTTCTACAAAGCAAGCTTTTTCCAAATGCTCTTGCATCACCCGTTATTTCACCATCCAGAAGTGAAGGAAATGATCATTTTCTCCTAATTTCATCCCTTTTACTTGCCCTGCTACATTTTTAAAGGGTAGAATTTATGTATATTTTATATTAAGACTGTTTTTGTTTTTTACATAAAAAACATTTGGAAAAGTGTTTCTTAGCAGACTGAATACACGTAGACTCCTGTGGGAATGCGAGAAAGACGAGACCCCGCAGGAGCGTATGCGACGAGGAGGCTTGGCGCTCGCACTCGGAAAACGAAGTGTATTCAGGCTGCGCGTTTAAAAGCAACAATCTATACGAAAACAGCCTATATTAATTAATATTCTTTTTTTATCTTTATCCGGATGGGTTTACTATTTTTTTTACTATTGTTACTATATAAATCAATAAATCTATGTAGCCAAGAATGAAGGAGGTCAGCATTATGTGGAAAGAATTTAAACAATTTGCCATGAAAGGAAATGTAGTCGATTTAGCTGTTGGGGTCATCATTGGCACTGCCTTCAGCAAAATTGTCAGTTCCTTAGTAAAAGATGTTATCATGCCGATCATTGGCATAATCATCGGAGGACTAGATTTTACTACTCTATCCATCACCTATAAAAAAGCAAACATTCTTTATGGACAATTTATTCAAACCGTATTTGACTTCTTTATTATCGCGTTTTCTATTTTTATGGTCATAAAAGTGATCAATAAATTTAAGAAAAAAGAAGAAATCAAAGAAGAAGTAAAAAAAGCAGATGCTAAAGAAGAGCTGTTAATGGAAATTCGCGATTTATTAAAAGGTGAGGTTGTCAGAGAAAAATAATGAAACTTTTATTATTTTTCAACGTAAATATTAGAAAGTAACCAAAATGGAGGAAAGAACATGTACGCATATAGTACAAGAAATGAACAGATGCCGGCTGTATTAAGAGCTTTTGCCGTTTCATTAGGGATTGCCTTTGTTGGAACAATGGTTGGTAATTATATACCCGCATCGTTGTTTTTACCGTTAGCAATTTTAGAAGTTGTATTGCTTATTATTGCTTTCTTTTTAAGAAAAGGAAAATCTTTATCGTATGGCTTTTTATATTCCTTTACGTTTATTTCAGGGATTACGACATACCCAATTGTAGCGCATTATGTTTCTACAATAGGTGCAAATATCGTGATAATGGCATTTGGAACGACAACAGTTATTTTTGCCGGATTAGCGGTTTATGCAACAACGACAAAACGCGATTTTTCCTTTTTAGGCGGCATGCTGATGGCAGCCTTGCTTGCTTTAGTTGCCATTTCGATTTTTCATATGATTTGGCCATTAAATTCAACAGCCCTGCTCGCTTATTCCTTTATTGGCGTATTAGTATTTAGCGGCTATGTTATCTTTGATTTTAACCGCATGAAGCATCACGGCATTTCAGCAGAACAAGTACCATTAATGGCATTAAATTTATACCTTAATTTTATTAACCTATTTGTCAGCATTCTTCGTATTTTTGGTATTTTATCAAACAAGGATTAATGATGATAAAAAGCTGCTTCATGTGAGGCAGCTTTTTATTTTATTCAATCGATTGATAAGCCTGTAGGAATAAACGAATTCCTTCTTTAATCTCTTGCTCGTTTAAAAAAGAATAGCTTAATCGTATATAAGGGATATTGTTTTCTAACGGATCGCAAATTTTCCCGGGAACAAATGATATCGATTTTTCCAAAGCTTTCTGTTTCAATTGTTCTATTTCTATTCCATCGGGTAGCTTCACCCACAAATTTAATCCCCCAATTGGGCTGTCCCAATGAAACTTTTCAGCGGATAATTCTTTTTCCATCGTTTCCTTTCGTAATTGCAAGGCAATGCGCAGCTTTTCCATATGCAAATGCACTCTTTCTGATGTTAAATAATAAAGAAATGCCTTTTGATTTAACAATGGTGTTCCATTGTCTGCTAATGCTTTTCCTTTTACTAGCCATTTCATAATAACTGGATGGGCCAAAAGGGCACAAATTCTTAATCCAGGAGCTATATATTTACTAAAGCTTCGTAAATATATAACATATCCCCCAGTGTCATACGAAAATATAGGTCTGGGTGGTGTTTGCTGAAAATAAATTTCGTGAAAAGAATCATCTTCTACCATAATGCATTGATATTTTTCAGCAAGCTCCGCTAGTAGCTTCCGCTGTTCTATCGGGATTGTATATCCAGTTGGATTATGGAATGTTGGATTCATATAAAATAATTTCGGTTTATATTTTTTCATCAGCATCTCCACTTTTTCTAACGAAAAGCCGCCCTGCGTCATTTCAACTGGTAAAAGCTTCGCCCCTCTATTTAAAAAAATATCAACGGCTGCACTATAAGTTGGACTTTCTATTAATACATAATCATGAGATTGTACAAATACTTTTGCAATAATATCAATTCCCTGCTGTGCACCAGTTGTAATCATTATCGACTCTTCTTGAATATCGATGCCATCATTACGATAAAGATAGGCAGCCATTCCTTTTATTAATTCTCTGTCCCCCTTAACTGGAGCGTACGTTCCTAATAAATGGGGATAACGGTCAAAAATTTCTTTTACATGCTGTGACAAATATCGATTTGGCAATAATTTCGGATCAATCAGAGAAGTTGAAAACATATAATTTACAGCTTCACTATGTATTTCTGACAACCTGCTATTCTGCACATAAGAATATACTTTCGGCTGATTAAAATGATTTTCCCCTTCCTCTTTATGCAAAATAGGACTTTTCACAAAGTACCCTGTTTTATCCCTCACATAAACATATTCCTTTTCCTTTAATAACTGGAATGCTTTTAATACGGTTAAGCGATTTACCCCTAATAATTCTGCCAGCTCTCGAACGGATGGAAGCTTACTGCCTGCATGCCACTCCCCATTTTTTATTCGAAGGACAACATAATCATACACTTGATGATACAGAGGAGTTTTTGTTGAATTTGCCATGTTTCCCCACCTCCTATTATTATTATCCCTTTAATCCTAGCTCATCTGGTCTACTACTGATCATCTGGTCTATTTATTGTAACGTACTATAACTATTAGATGTTGTTCAAAAAGTCTGGGAACACAAGCTTGTGAATTTTTTGTTCTTATTGTCCTACTTTTTGAACACTTACGTATAGGAGGGATTTCTATGATTGTTTTTTTGTATAGTGTAATGTGTTTTATTTTTGGCACGACTTTTTTAGCAATAAAAGTAGGTATTGACGCTGGGTTTCCCCCATTCTTATCTGCTGGTATACGATTTTTATTAGCCGGCAGTATCATCTTTTGTTATTTTTCTTTTAAAAACCGTAATATTTTGCGTTTATTATTGTGTAAAGAGTTAATTATAACCGGATTTTCTTTAACCTTTATCACTTTTGCTTCTCTTTATTGGGCGGAGCAATATGTAACATCAGGGATTGCAGCGATTCTTTCAGCTACTGGTCCTATGTTAATTATCGTTCTTCAAAGCATCTTTTTGAAAAAACAGACAACAAAAATAAGTATACTTGGTATTTCTATCGGATTTATTGGTGTATTATTTTTATTTTTGCCAGGGTTATCAATTGATGTAAGTACAAAGTGGATTTTTGGATGCGGGATTATTCTATTAGGGGAAATTGGATATGCTGCTGGAACCATCTATTCCAGCAAAGTGATAGCAACATTTCAATCACAATCACCTATTGTGCTAAATGCTGTGCAGATGATTTATGGAGGTTTATTCTTACTCCTAATAGCTGTTTTTACAATGGAAAGCATACCATCGCTTAAAGCAGAAGGGATTATTTCTGTTATCTATTTAACAGTTGCTGGCTCAATGTTGGGACATACTATTTATTACTATCTTGTTGCGAAAACGAATACCTTTATTCCATCCACTTGGCTATATGTATCGCCAGTTATTGCTTTAACGATTGGACGTTTTTTTTATAATGAATATTTTCATCCAATTATGCTGATAGGCGCTTTCTTTATTATTTCCAGTTTAGTGCTTATTAACTTGTCTAAAATTACTGGCTACTTGACCGAAAAAAAAATATTATCTGCGAAATAAATCGATACTTGGTTTGCTGCTTAGCAAATTTAGACAATTATTTTCTAGGAAATTAAAAATCTTATCATTTCCTAGAAAATAATTTGTATTTCGACAGCATTCTTCTGCAGCATATTCTAGATTATCTTTTTTGTATATTATAATTGCTCGCTAGTTCTTCTGTTTCTTTTCTTCTTTTCTTGCGCATTTCAGCCCTTCTTTTGGCTGATTCATACAAGCGGATTTCTTCCTCTGTTTCAGGAATAACCTTTGGAACTGCTGTTGGTTTTCCATTCTTATCAATAGCCACCATTGTTAAAAAAGATAATGCGCATAAATGACATTCTCCTGTTAATAAATCTTCAGCCGTAATCTTCACAAAAACTTCCATTGAAGATGTCCCTGTATATGTAACAAAGGCTTCTAAACAGACAGAATTCCCTTCATGAATCGGATGCAGAAAATCGACAGAATCCGTAGAGGCAGTTACAATGCTTTTTCTTGCGTGGCGCATTGCAGCAATTGCTGCCGTATCATCAATATACGCCATCAGCTTTCCGCCAAATAATGTCCCATACGTATTCGTATCAGTAGGAAACACAATACTAGTTTTAGTTACAAATGACTCATTGCATTTTTTCGACTGCGTCATAGTTCCTCCTTAGATAGGATAATGGAGTTATCTTTCTTATTTTATTATCAGAATAGGTATGTCTTGAGTTGGACAACTGTCTAGCTTCGACGTACAGGATGTACTAGTGCCGATGTCGCCACAGGACGTGGCGTTCTTAATCGGCCAGCGCCTAGCCCTTATGAAAAATAACCCTTTGCCTCTAAAAGTAAAAAGCACTTTTTGAGTCAAATGAACATTTTTCTTCAGGGCTAATCAAGGCGCTTCTGCTTTTCTTATTGTTCCAAATATTCAATAGTACATACTTTGCTCCATTATATGTTAAGAAGGGAAGAAGCGTCTATCATGTACGGAGTTCAAATTATCAAAAACACAATTTATTTTTTTACATATATACTAATTTACTTGCCATTTTTGGCTTTAATTTATCTTTTGCCCGCTTCATTCTTGTTTTGACTGTTGATAGCGGCGTCTTTGTTTTATTGCTAATTTCTATTAATGTTTGATGATGATAATAAAATAACATAAGTGGCTCCGAATACATTTTTGGTAATTCATCTAATGTATCCATCATTTCTTCTTTTGCGCATTTTTCCATCATCTCTTCTTCTGGAGGCATCGAAACAGATGTATCGCGAGCATACATATAAACTGATTCTTCCCAAAACTTTTTCGCTTTTTTCTCTTTTCTCCAATAATCTCTGCATTTATTTATGGCAATTTTATATAACCAACTTTTCACTTTTTCATATTCTTCAAATGAAGGAAAGGCAATATAAGCAGAAATTAATACTTCTTGGTAAAGATCCTCTGCTAATTCTTTATGTTTTACTAACTTAAAAATATAATGAAAAATGGATTTTCCATATTCTTTGATGGCCGTTTCAAAATTATCTATTTTTATTGGTTCATTCTTTATTAGAGGCTCCATCCTTCTCCTCCTTCCCTTGATTTCAAGTCTATATTTAATAAACGTACGGCACGAATAGAACCCCTACACTTTTAAAAAAGTTTTTTCGAAAATATTACTTTACTGCACTCGATTAACAGGACTTAGCCAAATAGAAAATCCGATTTTTTTGCAAATCGTCAAATAATGCAATAAGGCTAAAATGACAGCACCTAAATTCATGCCAATTGCTATTCCTCCCATTTGCAGTTGACTTAAAGATCCAAGATAATAAATAGCCGTATAAGAAATAGCCGTAGACCAAATCGTATGAAACACTGCATCTTTTAATAAACCAAAACCGATTAAATACGCCTGCATCGGAATGATAAAATAATGCAATAAAAAATATGGCCATAGCAGCTGCACAATAACAGCAGCTTTAGATGAATGGAAAAAAGTAAAAGTCAACGGCTCTGCGTAAAAATAAAAGATACTTACAGCTATCACACCATAAATAATCGTAATAAGCATAACCTGCTGCAGCAGCTTCTGCAGCGTATGATAGTTATTATTTGCATATGCTTTCGAAACGGTTGGGATAAGCATCGTCATAAAGGAATGAGCAATAAAAGAAGGGAAAAAGCCAATTGTTAACGCAATTCCTGCAAGCATTCCAAATTGTTCTGTTGCGTTGGCAGCCGAAATGCCTGATGCAACAAGTGCCCCTTTTATTAAAAAAGGCTGAATGGCATGTGTGAACGCATGAAATATCCGCAGTCCTGTTGTTGGTACAGATACGGAAAGCAGATCCTTCCAAATTACTTTGCTGCTTAATACTTCATTTTCCCCTTTTTTTATTCGCTGATATTGAATATAAAACATATGCATTAAATAAAGAAAAACAACGATATCACTGCCGACAATAGTGCAAAAAGCAATTAATACAGAGGTGTCTAAATCAAAAGAAAACCATTGAAATAAAAATACGAGCATCCCTAACTGCACAATCTTCCGTAAAAAATTAGAAACAGCAATTTTCCCCATTTGCTGCTTCCCCATAAAAAAACCTCTTGCAATACTAGTGAAGGAAATGATCGGAAGCATTACTAAAACGAGCCATCTTAAAATAGGATGATAGGACTGAAAGATAGGAATGAGCGGAATGACGAAGGCGGCGATGATTGTTAAGATAATTGTAAAAATGATCGTCCATTTAATAACTTGCTGCAGCATACTTTGATGATATTTTGCGTCTTTTTCCGCAATAAACTTTGAAATAGAAACTGGCATCTCAAAACTTGCCAATAAAACGATCAAAAAAATCGTTGGCAAAACGGTCATAAATAAACCTAGTCCTTTTTCCCCTAACTCTCTTGCCATCACCATATTAATTAAAAATTCAATGCACTCACCAAAAAACGCGGTTACAATCAATAAAAAAGTTCCTTTATAAAATGAACTCATCGATCTCTCCTTTAATCTATCCCTTTTTCACATATGCATTTGTAAAAAGAGAGAAGTTATTCATTCGCTTTTTACAATATATATGAGACAAGTTCAAAAAATATTTTTATATTTTTTGAACAAGCTTTTTTAGATAGATAAGGAGGATCTTTCTTAATCAAACGTTTGATTAAGGTCCGGGAGGCGTCGGTTTTTCTACTTTTTAATAATGAAATTTAAGCAATCTTTATATGTAACTATTTTGAACGGATTAAATAACGCAGCTTGAAATTTATTCAACAAGGGAATGCTTAAAAGCATAAATAACTGCTTGCGTTCTATCTTGTACATGAAGCTTGCTTAAAATATTGCTTACATGCGTTTTTACTGTTTTAATGGCAATAAATAAGATGTCCGCAATTTCCTGATTGCTTTTTCCCTCTGCCATTAATAATAAGATTTCCATTTCCCTTGCTGTTAACTCTTCATGCGGATACTGCTGCCTTTTTTCCCGCATTTTAATCATCATTTTACCCGTTACTTCCGGCTCTAACACAATTTGACCGTGATAAGTGGCACGAACAGCATTTGCAATTTCACTTGCTTTTGATGTTTTTAGCATATAGCTTGTAGCTCCTGCTTCAAGTGCGGGATACACTTTTTCATCATCTAAAAAGCTTGTTACAATAATTATTTTTGCTTCTGGCCATTCGTTGATAATTTCTCGAGTTGCTTCAATCCCATCCATTTCATCCATCACTAAATCCATTAAAACAATATCAGGACGAAGCTCAAGCGCTAATGATACACCTGTTTTCCCATTGTCTGCTTCCCCAATCACATCGATATCCGGCTGTGCAGAAAGATAGGAAGATACCCCAATCCTTACCATTTCATGATCATCTACAAATAATACCTTTATCAATTATTTTCCCCCCTCATTTGCAGCAACGGCAGCTTTACTTCTAAACGGGTTCCTTTTTGCTTTAAACTAATAATCTTTAATTTCCCGCCTATTTCCGCTGCTCTTTCGTGCATATTTTGCAAACCGTATGAACCGGCTTTGCTGTTTTCCACATCAAATCCAACTCCATCATCAACCACTCTTAAAATAATAAATCCATCTCTTTCGATAAGCTGTACTTCTAAGACCGTTGCTTTAGCATGACGCAGCGTATTGGAAACCGATTCTTGTAAAATGCGAAATAAGTGGTCTTCTATGCCTTTATCTAAATTAATATCCTCTAATCTCCACGATATTTCGATCGTGACCTTTTGCAGCAATTCCGTTAATAACTCAATAACTCCTTCTTTTAATGTTTTCCCTTTTAATGCAACTGGCCTTAAATGAAGTAATAAAGCCCTCATTTCCAATTGGGATTGATGAATCGTTTCTTCGACTAATTTTAATTGTTTCGTTTCCCGATCATCAGATAATGGCCTTCGTTCATTTATGGCCGACAATAACATAGAAGCTGCAAATAATTGCTGACTAACTGAATCATGCAATTCTCTTGCCAATCGATTTCTCTCTTCCGCAATGACATTCTGGACTCTTATTTCTTGATCCTCGGCATGTTCAATTACTAGTTTTTGTGATAATTTTGTTTGTTCTATTAACTGATCTTGTAATTTCTTCAACTTTTTTGCGATCGTATTTATCTCTACATAGTAAGATTGATTTAATAATAGAGACCTCTCCTCATTGTCGAATAACTCCTCTAAATCGGAAATTTGCTTTCTCCATCCGTACCCTGATAAGAGTCCAAAGAAAATCCCAATCGTGATAGCCACACTAATTAAATACAGCAGAAATGGAACCTCCATTAATTCTTTATCCCATAATTCCATCCAATTATTTGGCGGAAACACCATTACATAACTGATGCTGAAAAAAAGAAAAAAAACAATTGCCGCACACACGCCCCAAAGTATTTGCCTTTGAACAATGCTCATATTCTTTTCACCTCTAAACTGCCAACGATACAGCTGGTGAATATCTTAACTCGAGTTTCAGCTAAATCAAAGGCTGCATTCCGCAGCTGAGTATTTCGGTTCAGAACATTATTTTCTTGCTCACCAAATATGTCATATGATCCAAACAAGACAGAATGATTGATGCTTACGTCCATATCATAAGGTACGTGCACCTTCACATTGCCAATCAGATTACGAATGAAAATAACTGTTTCTCCCTTAGGCAAAACCGTATAGCTTAAATCGATGATCGTATCGGCAACGCCTACTTGAATATTAACATCATTCCATTCATACACATGATCTGGTGTTTCATTTCGTTGAAAAAAAGTATTTTGAAACATTGGTTTCTTCTTATACAAATCTTCTTTTGTCTCTGTTTCGTTCTTGTCTAGAATAATCGGTTTTATGACTTCTATATCTTTTTTCTTTTGCACAAGCTGGATAAAATAATAAAAGACAATGCTTACTAAGATGAATTTAACCGTCACCATATGCAAAACACTCATAAGCAAGATAAAAAATCCAATCCAAAAAATAACTTTTCGGATTTTCCATTTACTCTGTTTGGCAAAATACATCATTCCTATCGAAACTAAAAAGGAGAAAATTAATCCCGGATTAAATACAAATACTTCTAATAGAAGTATAAATCCTCCGATGACAATAACCCAATTTGTGTAATCTTTTTTTAATCGATGAAACAATCGATTTCCCCCTTTCTTTCGTTTTCAAATACATGAAATAACTAGAATCTTTCTATCTATTTCATGTATTTGAAAGCACTTATCTTGTAATCTTAAGTAATATTTTTCCATTTTAAAAGGCTACCCTGAAAATAAGCACTGTTAAAAGGGGTTTTCCGAAGCTTATCGCTCGCTTTCCGCGGGGCGAGCGCCGAGCCTCCTCGTCACTTTGCTCCTGCGGGGTCTCGCCTGTCTCGCTAATCCCGCAGGAGTCGAGCGAACGCTTCTCCAAACCAACATAGTGCCAAAATCAACAATGAGCTTTAACATAGCTATTCTAAAAGGCGCAAGAAACTTACGCCTTTTTTGTCTAGCTTCAGCGCTAATCAAGGCGCTTCCGCTTTTCTTAGATTACCATTTTTTTTAAGAAGATAAAGAGTCTTCTTTGCTTTTGTCCATATCTTTTTCTAATTTCGCTATTTTCGCATCAATTGTATTCTGGTAATAAGTTGTATTGATTTTTTGTTCTAATGAATCGATATACTTTTCGATTTCTTCAAAGTTAGATGCTGCTTGATCATTTATGCCTTTTTCATCTAATACTTTATTCATTTTAACATGAGCATGCGTAATATTTTCTTTCCCCATCATTTCTAAGCGGCTAATATTCATGTCCTTTAGCTTATGGGTCATTTCGATATACTTCGTTTCCAATTCTATTAATTGTTTTTCTGTAATTTTTATGGACTCTTTTAAGCGTTGACTGCGTTCTTCATATTGGTTTTTTTCTAATAATGCAAATTGCAGCAATTCTTCTTCTCCTGCTTTTTCGGCAATAGCTGCTTGGTGGTTCCTTTTATTTGCCAGCTCTTCTGCCTGTTGCAGCTCTTTCGTAAATTCCTCTTTTAGCTTGTATTGGCGCTCCACCAATTTTTTTACTTTTTCCGTTTCTTTTTCGCATTCCTTTAAATATTGATTCAGAAGGCTAATTGGATTTTTATTTTCTTTTTTATCCAAAATTTCATTAATATCTGCTGCTACGGAATTTTTTATTCTTTTTAATAAACTAGTCATTGATTGCTCCCTCTTCTCATTAATTTTTGCTCATTTTATATAGATTGTTGTTCATTAACCCGCAGCCTGAATACACTTCGCTTTCCGCGGGCGAGCGTCGAGCCTCCTCGTCGCTATGCTCCTGTGGTGTCTCGCCTTTCTCGCTTTTCCCGCAGGAGTCTACGTGTATTCAGGCTGCTCAGTGCTTCCACAATGTTTATTATTTTATTCAAAAACAACAAACTTTTAGAAAACAGCCTTAATTTTTATTTAATTCTGCCCATTGTTTTTCAAAGTTTGCAAAAGGGTCATTATCTTTTTTGCTTGTTCCTGAAGCATTATTCCATTTTTTAAACACTACGTATAAAATATAAGCTGCTGCTAAACCTAAAATCGCTGGCAAGTGGCTAGCTGTAATGCCTAACATTACAACGCCTGCAATTCCCCATAATACCTTTTCCCATGTAGTGCTGCTTTTCAAAAACTGTTTAAACACAAGGTAAAGAATCGCCCCACTTATCACCAATCCAATTAATGGTCCGAGTTGTGACAATAAAATAATTGCCGCAACAGCTCCTATCAAAAATAATCCAAATTTTTTCATTTGTTTATCGCTCCTTTCTTATCTACTATGTTAGCTCGATTGTTATTTTTTCATAACGTGCTCCAGCTTGATTTTCCTCTAAGACTAAAGGCTTAGAAGATACTACTACCTTCAAAACATGTAAAAAGGGACAAAAAAAAGACCCTTCTGAGGTCTCAAATTGTTAAAATAGTATAATTTACTGATCGAAAACGCTTGCTAAGGAACTTCCTTACCCGACTAGTTTATTATAAATAATCCTAGCTCTAGTAGGTTCATGTGTTCCATGAATAATAGCCCGACCGTCTTGAAACAGCACAACTCGATAATCTTCATACTTGCAAGCAAGTAAATACGGATTAACTACCATATTTTGAACAGTGTCTTTCCATACTTTAGATAGTTGCTTTAAGTCGAGTACGCGGGCTGATCCAGGACGAATATGAATCGCATCCCTGCCGCATAAAACATCCGTTTTTGTCTGACTTTGCAAAGACAAATATGGATATACTGCATTTTTCCCACAAGTTGGACAGTTTTCGTTTTTCAATTTTGCTACATTGATTTCTGACTTTTCCATTTTCCAAATATCGTGGGACCATAATATCGGCTCTACCTTATACCCAGTGATTAGCTGCATTGCCTGCGTCACTTGAAATGCTGCGACTAGCTGGACAATTGGACTAATCACCCCAACCGTATCACACGTTATATTTTGTGAAGGAAGATGGTTTATTAAACAATGTAAACAAGGTGTTTCGTGCGGCTGGATAGAAAAAGTTAATCCATAGCTTGAAACACATGCACCAAAAACAAACGGAATATTATGTTTTACGGCTGCATCATTTAGGATTAATCTTGTTTCAAAATTATCAGTTGCATCAATCATGATTGATACATCTTCTATTAATTCCTCGATATTGTTTACATTAATATCCGTTACGATGCTTTTTACTGTTATTTCGCTATTTAAAGCTGCTAATCTTTTCTGTGCAGCAATTGCTTTCGGTAGTTTATTTTCTGCATCTTCTTCTGTATATAATTGCTGCCTTTGTAAATTGCTCCATTCCACATAATCTCTATCGACAATCGTAATCGTGCCCACACCTGCCCTGACAAGCATCTCTGCCGTTGCAGATCCAAGAGCTCCAGCTCCTAATATAATGGCATGGCTATTTTCGATTTTTTTTTGCCCTTTGTCGCCTAAGAATAACTTTTGTTTTAAATAGCGATTATTCAAGATGTCACCATTCCTGTTGTCGGGCTGCTTGCTACTCCATAGTTTTTCTCTGGGATTCTGCCCGCTTCAAAACCAAGCTGTCCAGATTCGATGGCAAGCTTCATTGCATAAGCCATTTTTACAGGATCTTTTGCAGCAGATACAGCTGTATTTAACAATACCCCATCTGCTCCAAGCTCCATCGCATAGGCTGCATCTTTCGGCGAACCAACCCCAGCGTCAACAATAACCGGCACAGATGACTGCTCAATAATAAATTGTAAATTTAGAGGGTTTAAAATTCCTTTGCCAGAACCAATTGGAGAAGCTCCAGGCATAATCGCATGTACGCCAAGCTGCTCTAAACGTTTGGCAAGCACCACGTCATCAGATGTATATGGCAATACAATAAACCCTTCTTCTAACAGCATTTCCGAAGCCTTTAATGTTTCGACAGGATCAGGTAAAAGCGATTTGTCACATCCGATTACTTCTACTTTTATCATATCGCATAATCCAGAGGCCTTAGCCAATTTCGCAATACGCACAGCTTCTTCTGCTGTCTTCGCTCCTGCTGTGTTTGGCAGAAGGGTATATCGGGATAAATCCAGCTGTTCTAAAAAATTAGGCTGTGATTCTTCAAATATATTCATTCTTCGTACAGCAAAAGTTAAGATTTCAGCACCAGACACATCCACTGCCTTCTTTTGGATTTCAAATGATGGATATTTCCCTGTACCTAACAATAATCTTGATTGAAATTCTTTATCTGCAATTTTTAACATATTCATCCGCCTCCTACAAAATGTATTAGTTCAACCGTATCGCCTTCTGAAAGATTACTAGAAGCATACTGGTCTTTCTCCATAATATCTTTGTTTAACTCGACTACGACAATTCTATTTTGCAATTCATACAATGCAAGCAAATCTGCAATCGTATTCACATCATCAGGCAGCGTTACCGATTTTCCGTTTAACCTTATTGTCACGATTCCACCTCCTTTATATAGATACTTTTTCCTGTCTTCCAACTTTAAAAGCTTCTATCCATTCTTGCTCTACTTGATTACCGACTATCAGATCTTTGATCATCTGACCTGTAGCGGGAGCCATTAAAATTCCATTTCTCTGATGGCCGGTTGCAAAAAATATATTTTCGTCTTCAGGATGACTGCCAATAAAAGGATACCCATCAAACGTCCTTGGTCTTAGTCCGGCCCAGTAAGAATCTATTTTCATTTCTGTTACACTTGGAAGCACCGCTTTTGCTTTGTTCATGATTTCTTCAAGGCCGCCGACAGTTGTTTTTTCATTCCAATCATTCCATTTTTGGGTTGCGCCAATGACGAGCTTATTATTATTTCTAGGTACGATATAATGCTGCTTATAAAAGATCGTATGTTTTAAAGCCATTCCTTCATTTATAACAGCTAAACATTCGCCTTTAACGGGAATAATTTGATTTGATAATCCTAGCTGCTGAAAAAAATAATTGCTCCACGCTCCGCTAGCGACAACAACGAAATTTGCTTCCACCTTTCCTGTTGTTGTGCTGATTTCATAGTGGCTGCTTTGTTTTTTTATGTCTAAAACCTGTGTATATTCAAATATAGATGCGCCAAAATGTTGGGCCGCTTTACTAAATCCATTGCACGCAGATGCCGGTGTAACGTGAACATCCTCTTTTAAATAAGCAGCTCCAAGAATGGAATGGACAACGGGCACCTTATTTATTACTTCTTCCGTTGACATCCACTCGACAGTTGGCAGGGATAAAATCGGCTGCAGCTCTTGTTTGTCTTCTTCTGTAAAGGCTAATTTCATGATGCCGCCTTTTTTCAACTCGATATCTATTCCACAAAGCTCTTTTATTTCATCCGAAAGTGTGTGATAGGAAAGCTGACTGCTTCTTACAAAAGAATATAATTTTTCAAATTCTTTGTATTCTGAATGGGCTCCAAGCATGCCCGCTGCAGCACTTGTAGATTTTCCTCCTACCTTCTCACTTTCAAATACGGCAATATTTATTTTTTCTTTAGCAAGATGATAGGCAATGGAGCACCCTATTATTCCTCCGCCTATGACCACTACATCAAATTTTTGTTTCATATTTTAGACACCTTTCATGAAGTTTCTTCACTGCTTCCAAAGGATTAGACGATGAAAAGATACCTGACATAACCGCAATTCCATCCGCGCCAAAATGATGTAATTGGTCTACTTTTTCCTCTGTAATGCCGCCAATTACATATAACGGAACAGACAATTCCTGTTTCATTTGTTGAATCGATTCAAGGGCAATCGGGGCTTTGCCTTTTTTACTATTTGTTGTAAAACAATGTCCATATAAGACATAATCTGCACCGTCTTTTTGTGCTTTTTTTGCCTCTGTTATCGTATGAACGGATGTCCCGATCACTTTTTCCGGATAAAAATCTTTCACTGCTTTCACCGGCAATCCTGCACCCGGCAAATGAACATTTTCAATATGCAGCAAGGCAGCAACATCTAAACGATCATTAATAACTAGCTTTTTTCTATCTACTCCTCTTTCTAATAATCGTAAACATAGCGTATACACTTCTTGAACCGGTTTTGTTTTTTCCCTAACATGGATAAAATCTACAAAATTATGAATATTCGAAATAATATCCTCGAGATCATTTACAGATTTCTGGCCGTCTGTAACAGCAAGAAGATTCACTGAAAATCCCTTCTTTCTCTATTTGAAATGCTGTTTTCGTATAGATTGTTGCTTTTAAACTCGCAGCCTGAATACACTTCGCTTTCCGTGGACGAGCGTCGAGCCTCCTCGTCGCATACGCTCCTGTGGGGTCTCGTCTTTCTCGCATTCACACAGGAGTCTACGTGTATTCAGGCTGCTTAGTACTTCTTCTCCCATTTTTCATGTAAAAAACAACAAACTTTGAGAAAACAGCCCTTTGAAATTACGTGAAGGTTGTTAACAACGTCAAAAAACCACTTTTCTACAAAGAAAAGTGGTTTAAAATATGCATCAAAATAGCCTATATAAAATATATAAGCATACAATACAATTCTCCACTTTCCTACGCAGGTACGAACCTGTTCAGGTTATGAGGGTTTAAAAGTAGCTACTTTTTTCTCAGCCCTTATCAAGGGATCCCCTAGTGATCATTTAATCATTCATTTATAAAGTTAATTTCATTTTATCATACAAATAAAATCAATCAACAAAAAAATTTGTAGTTATTACTATTTAACTGCAATAATAAGCTGTCTTCTTATTTTCTTTTCGCTGCTTTTTTTACAGGTTTATAGTCGACAATCTTTCCTTCATAAAAGTCTTTACGTGATAATGGAATCGCTAATTCTTTTGCCAATTGTTTTAGTTCTCTTTCTTCTCTTTCTGTTACAATATTTAGCACCATCCCATTTGCACCGAATCTTCCCGTTCTTCCCGAGCGGTGGATATATTGGGTTGTATCTGCTGCTAAATCATAATGAACGACATGCGTCACTTTTTGAATATCCAACCCTCTTGCGGCAACATCTGTCGCTAACAGCATATTTGTTTTGTTTTTTCGAAAACCATTTATAGATTTGGAGCGCTCCATTTTGTTCAAATCACTATGAAGCATGCTTGCTTGAAGATTTTTATAGGTTAATTTCTCATGTAAAACGGTTAAGTTCCCTATATCTTTTACAAATACAAGAATTTTACTGTCTGGCAATCTTGCAATCCGTTCCATTACTTTTATTTTATCCCGATACTCTGCTTGGAAATAGATGTGCTCTACTGTTGCAGCCTCGATTGTTTCATCTTTTTTAACGCGGATGATGTCTGGATCCTTTACTAACTCTTTCGCAAGATTGGCTGTTTTCTCTGTTAAAGTGGCAGAAAAGAGAATAACTTGTCGATCCAATAAAGTGGACTTCACAATCTGCTTTACTGATTCTATATGCTCAGCGACCAATAGCTGATCTGCTTCGTCCAAAACAACCATTTTTACTTCATGCATTTTTAATTTTTTTTGCTTAATTAATTCTAACGCTCTTCCCGGTGTACATATAGCAATATGTGGATTCTTCTTTAATTTTTCTAATTGCCTTTTTACATTCGCTCCGCCAATGAAAGAAGCAGCCCTTATGCCACTGCCTTCTCCCCACTTTTGTATCTCAGCTGAAATTTGCATCACCAGCTCTTGAGAAGAAGCTAATATGATTGCCTGCATCCCTTTATGTTCAGCATTTATCTTATTTAAAAGCGGCAGCAAATACGCCAATGTTTTTCCCGTCCCAGTAGGGGATTCTGCAATCACGTCTTTTCCTTCTAATATAAGAGGAATTGTTTTTTCTTGAATAGACGTAGCTCTTTGAAAATTTGCTTTTTCCCAATTTTTTTGTATAAACGGGGTTAAGTTTGTCCAAAATTGTTGATCTTTCATGTCCGATCTCCTTTATGTTTTATGCCTAAATGATAAAACATTTTTAAGCATAAAAATCTATTTACTTATTATAAATTATTCTCTAGAAAATTGATATGTAATCTAATACATTTATCGAATTGAACTGAAGCGATTGAAATTTGGAAATAAATCATCTACCCACGTAAAAAATCCAAGGAAAATGCTTCCTTGGATTTTTTAGAGTGCACATTTCTTATTTCGCTCCAGATAATGTCCAGTTGTAAAGTTCATTATGGAAACCGAATACTTTTGCTCCACCAACTTCTACATTTTTTGTAACAGCAGCGAAGTCATAATCAGAATATAAAGTAATCATCGGTAATTCTTCGTTCCAAATTGTTTGTAGTTCATTATAAATGGCTTGACGTTTTTCCATATCCGGCTCTTGCTTGCCTGCCGTTAATAATTCATCCACTTTAGGATTGCTATAGTTTGTATAGTTGCTTGAACCAGTGCTTCCATAATAAATCGATGCGTCTGGATCAATCGTATTTGTAAAACCGATTAATAAAAGATCATAATCTCCAGCTCTTGCTTTTGACATGATAGTTGGGAAATCATAAGTAGTCGTATTTAATTTTAATCCAATTGCTTTTAAATTTTCAGCAATAATATCTGCTGATTGCTCACGGACTTTATTTCCAATTGGTACAACAAAATCAATCGTTTTGTTAAAGTCCCAACCTGCTTCTTTTAGCAATTGTTTTGCTTTTTCTGGATCATATGAGTATGCTTTTAAGTCTTTATCTAAATATGGGCTAATGGAAGTATATGGCCCGTCAACAATTTCCCCTTCACCTTTTAATAACTTATCGACAATTTTCTGACGATCAATTGCATACGTAATTGCTTGTCTTACTTTCGGATCCTTTATTGTATCTGTATTAAAATTCATCGTTTGATAACCGTATGTTTTTTCTGTTTTCGTTGTCAAATTATCAAAGCCTTTTACTGTATCATAGTCTTGAACGGCAATTTTACCGATGCCGCCAGCAGCGTTCATATTAATTTCCCCTGTTTGCAGCTGTGCAACAAGGTTTGCAGCAGGCATAATTTTGACAAACAATTTATTTAACTTTACATTACCTAAATAGTATTCTTTATTTTTTTCATATTCTACATATTGATCTTTTGCATACTTTACAAATTTGAATGGACCATTTGTTACAGTTGGTTTTTGCATAAACGGATCTTTCTGCAAGTTTTCTGGTGCAACATCTTTTAACACATGTTCAGGCAGAATCATAAACTTAGAGCCTAATTGTTCTTTCACTAGATTCGGATCTAAAGGTTTTTTTGTTTTAAATTGGATCGTTTTTTCATCTACAATTTTTAAAGAAGGAATTTCTGTTACTCCATCTGGGAATTTCCCATTGTCTGTTAATCCATCAATAACAGTAAGGTATGCACCAACTGCTGTTTCTGTTTTTGGGTTTGCAACAAGATTCATCGTAAATGCTACGTCATTGGCAGTAACCGGTTTTCCATCAGACCAATTCGCATTTTTATTAATTTTAATCGTAAAGTTTTGATTATCTTGTGTTTCAAAGGACTCTGCAAGCTTTGGTTTAAATTCAAGCGGGGCAGTCATTTCTAAAAAAGTGTCAAACATAAATTTTTCCAACCATTGAGCGGCAATGTCGGAAGAGTTAATTGGGTTAAAACTTACCGGCGCATTTACTAAGCCGATATACATCGTATTGTCTTTCTTTTCTCCATCGGTCGAAGTAGTAGTAGGGCTTGTACATGCTGCTAACAATAGTAAAGATAAAATTGCAACTAAACTAAATGCTTTTCTGAATGCCTTCATCTGATTTCCCCCATCTTAGTAGTCTTATTATGCTAACATCACTTACTTTAAGCTTTTCGGATCCATTGCATCTCTTAATCCGTCTCCCATGAAGTTAATAGAAAGAACAGATAATAGAATCATAATGCCAGGTGGAATCCATAGCCAAGGTTGTGATGCTAATACCGTAATTGATTGCGCTTCTGTTAACATATTTCCCCAACTTGCAGTCGGAGGTTGTACTCCCATTCCAAGGAAGCTAAGTGATGCTTCCATAATAATGGCTGAGGCAATTCCAAATGTAGCGTTGACAAGAATTGGTGCAATACAGTTTGGAAGAATATGCTGAAAGACAATTTTAGGTGTTGAATATCCTAATGCAACGCCTGCTTTTACATAATCCATTTGTTTAATTGATAAAACACTTCCTCGGACTAGCCTTGCAATTGACGGCCATCCAAGCAGACCTAAAACGAAAATTACATTGATCAGCTTTGGGCCCATAATACTAACTAGAACTAGAATAACCATTAAATATGGAAAGGACATAAATACATCCGTTATACGCATGATGACCATGTCAACCCATTTCCCAAAATACCCTGCAATAGCTCCTAATACGGTGCCTATTGCAACATAAATTGCTACAGCACCAACTCCAACGGATAATGAAACTCTTGCTGCATACAATAGACGACTAAACAGGTCCCTTCCTACTTCATCTGTTCCAAGAATATGATCAGATGAAGGAGCTGCCGCGAATTCCCCATCCACGGAATAAGGATTATGTGGTGCCAATATTGGAGCAAAAATAGCAATTAACGCAATCAGTGTAAAAATTACTAAACCAACAACTGCCAACTTATGTTTAAAAAAACGTTTTGTTATTAATTTCAAATAACTTTCTTCTGCTCCGAGTTGTTCTTTGGCTGAAACTTTTAATGGATTATTAATCGAAATATCTGTATCCATCTTCATATTTGGCACACTCATTTTTTCTCCTCCTTCCTAGCTATATTTAATGCGTGGATCGACAACAGAATATAATACATCTGTTAATAAATTAGAAAATAATACAGCAAACGCTGCTAAAAAGTTAATAGCCATTAACGTAGGATAATCCCTTGAGCTGATGGATTGAATGGTCAATTGCCCTAACCCTGGCCACTGAAAAATTTGTTCTGTTACAACAGCTCCGCCAATCAATACTGGGATTTCCATACCGATAATTGTAATAATCGGAATAAGTGCATTTTTTAAAGCGTGTTTATTTGTAACAACAAATTCTTTTAATCCTTTTGCACGCGCCGTTCGAAGATAATCCTGGCCTAATACTTCCAGCATACTGCTCCTTACATATCGAACCGTACTTCCCGCGATGGAAGTTCCAAGTATCAAAGCTGGAAGAATTAAATGAATCAGCGTATCTGCAAAGTTCCCTTCACTTCCTAACGTAAACATGCCGCCAGTAGGTAAAATCTTAAATACTAATGCAAAAACATAAATACCACCTAATCCTAAGAAGAAGCTTGGGATAGATACACCTAAAAATGAAAAAGTTGTCGTTAAATAATCAATCCATGAATATTGTTTTGTAGCACTTATAATCCCGACTGGAATGGCAATGAGATAAGCAATCAACAGCGCTGTTCCCATTAATAATAAGGTTGGGCCAATTCGATCCACTATTAATTTCAATACTGGTTCATACGTTGTATAAGAAAAACCAAAATCACCATGAATGATATTATTTAACCATCTAAAGTATTGAATATAGATAGGATCATTTAAACCAAGCGCTTCTTTTTTTGCTTCTATATCAGCTTCGGTTGCATCTGGATTTAAATACATATCAACTGGATTTCCTGGTGCTAAATAAATGATAAAAAAGTTAAAGATGGTAACCCCAAATAAAACAGGGATAGCAATTAAAATTCTTCGGATAATATATTGAAACAAAATGGCTCCCTCCTTTAAATGTTATGAAAGTGGAAAGTGGCAGGCTACAGAATGTTCCATCCCCTCTAGAATTGGTTCACGTTCTTTACAAATTGCCTGTGCTATTGGACATCTTGTATGAAACCTGCATCCTTTAGGAGGGTTTGCTGGACTAGGAACATCTCCTTCCACTACAATTCTTTCCCTGTTTCGCATATGTGGATTTGGAATTGGGTAGGCACTTAATAGAACCTTTGTATACGGATGCTTAGGATTTTTAAAAATATCTTCCGTTTTCCCTAATTCAACAATTTTCCCTAAGTACATAACAGCAATTCGATCACTTATGTACTTAACCGCTCCTAATCCATGAGCGATAAATAAGTAGGTTAAATTGAATTCCTTTTGTAAATCTTTTAATAAATTTAAAACTTGTGCTTGAATGGAAACATCTAATGCAGATACTGGTTCATCACAAACGATTAATTTAGGATTTAACATTAAGGCACGAGCAATGCCTACCCTTTGTCTTTGTCCTCCAGAAAATTCATGAGGATACCTAGTTTTATGAAATTTTGTCAACCCAACAATTTCGAGCATTTTATCGACTTTTTTATTTACTTCTTCTTTTGATGCCAATTTATGTGCTAACAACGGCTCTGCCAACAAGTCTCCTATTCTTTTTCTCGGATTAAGGGAAGAATATGGATCTTGGAAGATGATTTGCATTTGTGTTCTGATTTTTCGCAATTCTGCACTTTGAATGGCTGCCAAATCTTGTCCTTCAAATAACACTTTCCCTTCCGTTGCTGGATCTAGCTTAACAATTGCTCGTCCTGTTGTAGATTTACCACATCCTGATTCTCCAACTAAGGAAATCGTTTCGCCTGGATAGATGGAAAAATTTAATCCATCAACTGCTTTTACATGTCCGACTGTTTTAGAAAAGATACCTTTTTTAATTGGATAATATTTTTTTAGATTTTGAATTTCAACAAGGGGTTTCGGTAATTCACTGACTATTCTGTCTTTTTCGGGTAATATTTCTACACTCATACATTTACCTCCCTTCCATTACTCCATTCTGGTGTGCTGCTGTTCTCTGTATAAAGCCAGCATCTAACTTTATGATCTTCTTTCTTGTCAACCATTAGATGTGGTGGTTTTTCAGTCACACACTTTTCCATCGCATATGGACATCTTGTATGAAAACGGCAGCCTTTTGGCATTTGTTGTAATGTTGGCACAGATCCAGGAATCGAATACAACCGTTGATTTCCTTCATATTCTAAGTGTGGAATCGAATCTATAAGCCCTTTTGTATAAGGATGCTTCGGTTCATCAAATAAAGTAAAAACGTCTGCTTCTTCTACTACTTGCCCTGCATACATAACAAGCACTTTATCCGCCATTTCTGCAATAACGCCTAAATCATGTGTAATCATCATAATAGAAGTATTGGATTCCTCTTTTAAGCTTTTCATTAATTCTAATATTTGGGCTTGAATCGTCACATCTAGAGCAGTAGTCGGCTCGTCTGCAATTAGTAATTTGGGTTTACAGGAAAGAGCCATCGCAATCATCACCCTTTGTCTCATTCCACCTGAAAGAGCATGAGGATATTCATCGATAATCACTTCCGCTCTCGGTATACCGACTTTTTTCAGCATCTCAACCGCATAGTTTTTCGCTTCTTTAGGTTTATAATCCATATGCAAACGAATTAATTCCACCATTTGATTTCCGATTGTAAAAACTGGGTTTAAAGATGTCATTGGCTCCTGAAAAATCATTGATATTTCATTTCCGCGAACATGCCTCATCTCTGCTTCTGTATACTTTGTTAAATCCTTGCCGTTTAATAGCACGGAACCTTTTTTTATATAGCCATGCGTGCCTAATAATCTCATGATAGATAAAGACGTAACACTTTTTCCACAGCCTGACTCTCCTACAATGCCGATTGTTTCGCCAGGTTTTAAGTGGAAAGTTACTTCTTCAACGGAAATAACTTCCCCCTTATCTGTTTTAAAAGCAGTTTGCAGCTTGTCTACTTCCAGCATATTTTGTCCCATTCTTCCCCCTCCTGTTGAATTCAAATTTATTGGCTGTTTTCGTATAGATTGTTGCTTTTAAACTCGCAGCCTGAATATACTTCGCTTTCCGGTGGGCGAGCGTCGAGCCTCCTCGTCGCATACGCTCTGCTTAAGTCTCGTCTTTCTCGCATTCCCACAGGAGTCTACATGTATTCAGTCTGCTGAGTACTTCTTCTCCATTTTTTCATTTGAAAAACAACAAACTTTGAGAAAACAGCCAATTTATTAAATCGACGTTTCTGCTAATCCTTCCTTCAATTCCGAAGTAGTATACTGATAGACAAGGCTTAAAAATACCTTTGCAGTATATAACATCGCTTTTTCATCAAATGTAAATTTAGGATGATGATGTGGATAAACAGCACCAATTTCTTTATTTTTAGCTCCAATGGAAAAGAAGCTTCCAGGCTTTTTCTGTAAGTAGTAAGAGAAGTCTTCCCCACCCATGCTCGGTTTTAATATTTCTACTAATTTCGCTTCAGGCAATGTTTTTTTTATAGATTCTACTAGAATATTGGTTTCTTTTTCTGTATTGACAGTGGAAGGATAACCTCTCGAATAATCAAACGTATAAGTCGCATGAAATGCTTTACATACACCACTGATTAGTTCTTCCATCTCTTTTTCTATTAATTCACGTACGTCTTCATCAAATGTTCGTACCGTACCAGTCAACTCTGCCGTATCTGCAATGACGTTTCCTGCATTTCCAGCATGAAAAGAGCCAATAGAAAGGACAGCTGGATATTGTGGATTTACCCTTCTGCTTACTATGTGCTTTAATTGATTGGCAATTTGTGCTCCAATTGCAATCGCGTCAATTGTTTGATGAGGAGATGCCCCGTGTCCCCCTTTTCCTTGGATTTTCAGTTCAAAACTATCACTTGCAGCAGATGTTGGTCCAACTCCATAAAGAATTTCACCAAGGGGACTTCTTGAAGCTAAGTGTGCCCCGTAAACAACATCGACTCCATCTAAACAGCCATCCTCAATCATTGCAATGGCACCACCCGGAGGAAGTTCTTCTGCATGTTGATGCAGCAACACAATATTGCCTGCAAGACTGTCTCTGTTATCATGTAATACTTTTGCAACAGCAAGCAATGTTGCCGTATGTCCGTCGTGACCGCATGCATGCATGACACCAGGAACTTTCGATTTAAACGCAACCTCTTTTTCATCTTGGATCGGCAGTGCATCGAAATCAGCTCGTAAAGCAATCGTTTTTCCAGGCTTGCTTCCGTAAATTTTTCCTATCACTCCATTACCGCCCACATTTCTTCTCACTTCGATACCGTATCCTTCTAAAATATCTCCAATCATTTTACTTGTATTTATCTCTTGAAAGGAAAGCTCAGGATTTTCATGCAGATGTCTTCTCCATTCCACCATCTGATCATACATTGCTTCTACCTGTTCAAACATCTTATTTATCATTGCAGCAACTCTCCTATCCAAATTTTTTTAAAAATTAATTGTCCATAGAATTATCTGATTATCCGGCATTAATAGAGCTTTTCTGTCTTAACGAACCGTTTCCGCCACATCCACTTCTACATTTAATACTAAATAATGGTGCACAATGCTTAAAAATGCTTTTCCGCCATAAATCATTGCTTTTTCATCAAAATCAAACATCGGATGATGATGTGGATAAGCAACTCCGTCTACTCTAGCCCCTGTATGAAAAAACATTCCCGGTTTTTCTAATAAATAATAAGAAAAATCTTCTGCCCCCATAATAGGAGAGGATTGAACAAGCATGTCCTTATTTAATGTATTGCTTACTACTTCTTTAAACACTTCTATTTCCGTTGCATGGTTATATACAGCTGGATACCCTTTAATAAAATCAATTTCACATTCTGCCTGCATACTTTCACATATCTGTTCGGTCATTAATTTTAGTTCCTTTTCCATAAACTCACGCAACTGTGTATCTAATGTTCTTATCGTTCCTTTTAAAGTAGCTGTATCTGCGATGACATTTTTTGCACTGCCTGCGTGAAAGGAACCAACCGATAACACAACTGGGTTTAACGGATCGACTCTTCTGCTTGCAATATATTGAAGCTGATTTACTAATGCTGTCCCCACTGCAATGGCGTCAACCGTTTCATGCGGCGCCGAACCATGCCCGCCTTTTCCTTTTACGGTTATTTCAAATGCATCTGCAGCAGCTTGTGAATAACCAGGAGTATAAAAATATTTTCCTAGTTCATTTAACGACGATAAATGGGTACCAAATACAACATCTACACCTTCTAAACAATTATCTTCAATCATCGCCTTTGCTCCACCAGGAGACAGCTCTTCTGCGTGTTGATGTAACAATACTATGTTCCCTGCAATCTGCTCTTTATGATCTTGTAAAACTTTCGCAACTGCTAATAATGTAGCGGTATGTCCATCATGTCCACATGCATGCATCACACCTGGAATTTTTGATTTATATGGTACGTCCTTTTCATCTTGGATTGGCAATGCATCAAAATCAGCACGTAATGCGATCGTTTTTCCAGGCTTTGCTCCATAGATCTTCCCAACTACGCCTCTTCCGCCTACATTCTTCTTCACTTCTATTCCAAAACTTTCTAAAATGCCTGCAATCATTTTAGGTGTTTCAACTTCTTGAAAAGAGAGTTCAGGATATTGATGCATATGTCTTCTCCACTCAACCATTCGTTCAAACATACCTTCTAATTCTTCATGCCAATTTTCTAACATAATGATCCCTCCTGTATATATTTCTATAAACATTGTATATATAATGGAATTTACTCCTATTTAGCAGTAATACCGTTTTATGTATGTGTATAGATGCTCATCAAATAATCACCTTTTAGAAAGTCGTTATATATAGAACGAATATTTTGATTTATCTAATTATTTAAACTATTTCTTATAAATTAACGCCAATTTGACCATTAGTATACTAAGTTATTTTAATTATCATCATAATAAAAATTAATGATAAATAATGAAGAAAAATTCACTATGATGAATATTATTTATTTTATCCCTTTGATTACGCTTTCAAATATTTTCATTTTTTTATATTTTTGTTATTATTTCTAACAAAAACCTACAAAAAAAATTTTTGAGTCCCTAAATTGTTTAGGCTGTTTTCGTATAGATTGTTGCTTTTAAACCCGCAGCCTGAATACACTTCGCTTTCCGTGGGCGAGCGTCGAGCCTCCTCGTCGCATACGCTCCTGTGGGGTCTCGTCTTTCTCGCATTCCCACAGGAGTCTACGTGTATTCAGTCTGCTGAGTACTGCTTCTCCCATTTTTTCACGTAACAAACAACAAACTTTGAGAAAACAGCCATTGTTTATAAACAAACAGTAAAAACCTAGTATGCATTTCCCCTCATAACCTCAATGAATGAGAAGTTAAGTAATTACAGTCTCCGTACTCTACAAAAAAACAGTAAAGAGATTATATAATCCCTTTACTGTTACGGTTGATAAGCTGCTTTACTCTTGCAAGTCCTATTTAAATCGTTTAGACAAGTAGTGGTAAAGTCCAGCTTCTTTATAAGTTAATTCAGTTATTTCATCCACATGTGCTTTCACTGAATCGGTTGCATTTTGCATGGCAACAGAATAACCAACCCGCTGCAATAGCGGCAAATCATTTTCGCCATCCCCAACTGCCAACACTTCATTAAATGAAAGTAAAAAATGGTCTAATAAATATTTAACACCTGTTGCTTTGTTTATATTCTCTGCTGTAACCTCGACATTGTGTTCTGTGGAAGAAGCATATGTAAATCCTGCTTCCTGTTTTAATTCCTTAAGAAAAGATATCCAAGCATCCATAGTTTCTTTCTTCTTATGAAAAAAGTATATTTTACTAATATGATGAGCATCTAAATATTCTTTCCATTGTATATGCTGTTCAACAGCAGCTTTCCTTGAACGCCATTCCATTTCTTCTACAGATAACGGGCGGCTTCCTTTAATGGCATCGAGAATCATCTTTTTATCCTCTAGCAGAACATAGCGCTCTCCTTCTGCAGGATGAATTTCATAATATAAGCCTCGTTCTCTTGTTTCCTCAATTAATAAGTCAACAAGAGACGGAGTTAATGAATGCTGAAACAACTGTTTGCCATTAATAAATGCTGACATTCCGTTTGAAGTGACAATCCCGTCTACTTCAAAGCCTTCCGGTACCGTATCTTTCACTTCTAATATCGTTCTTCCAGTAGCAATAAAAACTTTTAATCCTGTTTTTCTTAAATCGGTTAAATAATTGCTTAATTGGGGGCTTACCCTGCTTTCTTTGTTAAGCATTGTTCCATCCATATCTAAAACAAGTGCTTTTATTGTCATTATAAACTCCCTTTCGCTTTAAGAGAATGTTCAAATAGTATCACTTAATAAAATTCTTTTTTGAACTCACTTTTATTGAAAGAACTCTTGATACAGCGCCTTTACAGCATCTTTTGCTACCGGTTCTTTGACACCAAACATCATGCTTACTTCTGATGATCCTTGATTAATCATTTCAATGTTTACTCCTGCATCTGCTAATGCTTTAGAGGCTCTAGCTGTCGTGCCAACATTATGACGCATTCCTTCTCCTACTACCATAATAAGGGCTAAATCATGCTCAACGTGAATTTGATCTGCTTGCACTTCTTCTTTAATACGTTCGATAATTTCCGCTTCATTTTTTCCTTCTAGCTGATTTTGTCTTAAAATAATCGTTAAATCATCTATTCCTGAAGGCATATGCTCATAGGAAATCTGAAAATCTTCTAAAATAGATAATATTCTTCTTCCGAAACCTACTTCTCTATTCATTAAATACTTGCTTATATAAATAGAACAAAAGCCCTTATCATTAGCAATACCAACAACAGGTCCATTTGTATTATTTCTTGAAGCCACTATTTTCGTACCAGGCACAGTTGGATTATTCGTATTTTTAACATTAACAGGTATTCCTGCGCGATACGCCGGTATTAAAGCTTCTGCATGAAAAACTGAAAAACCTGCATAAGATAATTCACGCATTTCACGATAAGTAAGTTCTTTAATCGCTTTTGGGCTTGAAACAATAGAAGGATTTACAGAATAAACGGCATCTACATCTGTAAAGTTTTCATAAAGCTCAGCTTTTACTCCATTAGCTAAAATAGCGCCTGTTATATCTGACCCACTTCTTGAAAAAGTTACTACATTTCCTTTTTCGTTATAACCAAAAAAACCTGGGAAAACAATAATAGAATCATATTCTCTTAAAGCATATAAACGATCATATGATTCAGGAAGAACTTGGGCATTTCCTGGATCATCACTTACAATCAGCCCTGCATCTTTTGGATTGATATATTGTGCTTTTACCCCTCTTTGATTAAAAAAGTGGGAAACAAGTTTTGCATTATTGTCTTCACCACACGCCTTTACTGCTTCCAAATAAGATTTTTCATCTGATTTATCTCCATGTAAACTTTCTTCTAAATCTTCCTTTATTTTTGTTATGATTTCATTAGAAAGATCCAACTCTTTTGCGATATTTGCATATCTTTCCATAATAGTATCAATAAGATCTGTTGCGTCTTCTTCTGCCATCATTTTTTCTCCGCAGGCAATTAGAAGATCCGTCACTTTCATATCCTCTTCATATCTTTTTCCTGGAGCAGAAACAACGACAATTCTCCGTTTTTCATCTGCTTGGACAATACTTAACACTTTTTCTAATTGTGTTCCTGTTGCTAATGAGCTTCCGCCAAACTTTACAACCTTCATTTCTACAACTCCCATTATTCAATTAGTATATTCTGTAAATCATTTCTAAAAATTATCATACTCTATTTCTTTTACACTTTCTTATTATTACTGTTTATTGGGAAAGAATCAAGAACTTTTCCTTTCTGAAAAAACAATTGTTTTTTCAGAGAGGACAAAACAAGCCTTATATTAGTAAAAAAATAATTTTTCCAATAATACATGCACAAAAATATATAAAAGTAAAGAAAAGCGCTTTTCATTTTTTTCATTTTACGATATGATAATATTTAGAATTACGAAATTGTTTTCGGAAAGAAGTGTTAAATTTGGATGATCAGCGTTATTCGAAACGAAATTTAATCATTATGTGGTTCGCAAACTTTTTTGTTGCCGGCAGCATGACAATGGTTTTACCTTTTTTATCTTTGTATATTGAAACATTCGGAAACTTTACAAAAAACTATGTACAGCATTGGTCTGGATTATGTTTTTCCGTTACATTTGTATCTGCTTTTTTATTTTCACCATTTTGGGGTAAAATTGGGGATAAATATGGAAGAAAAAAAATCCTGATTATTTTAGGCTTTGGATTAGGGTTATCCATATTTTTAATGGGCTTCGCAACCTCTGTATGGCAGTTATTCATTCTTCGTTTTTTCACCGGTTTCTTCACAGGGTTTATTCCTATGTCGCAAGCATTTATTTCTACTCAAACGCCAAAAAAAATAGCAGGGCAAGTTCTCGGCTCCTTGCAGACAGGAAGCATTACTGGTATGTTAATTGGCCCGATGATTGGCGGTGTACTAGCTGATGTGGTTGGTTTCTCTTCAACCTTCCGTTTTACTTCCATTTTCCTCTTTATCTCTGTTGTTTTAGTTCTCGCAACAAAAGAATTTGTTCTTCCTATTACAAAAGGAACAAAAACACATTACTCAAGCAAAGAAGTGTTAGCTTTTATATGTAAAAACCCTATTTTTATTACCGTCTTGTTTATTTCTGCCTTAGTGCAGATTGCACATTTTAGCATTCAACCGATTCTTTCCCTATATGTCAGCGAGATTCATGGACCTGAAAATATTGCCTTATTTTCTGGCATTGCTTTTTCTGCCGCAGGTTTAGGCAATTTATTAATGGCAAAAAAATGGGGACAAATCGGCGATCGAACCGGCTATTTAAAAATACTTGTCATTCTTTTATTTACTGCTGGAATTATTTATTTGCCGGGCGGATTTATCCATCATTTTTGGCAGCTACTTATTATCCGCTTTATATTAGGTATTTCAATCGGCGGTATTATCCCTGTTAGAATTGCATATATTCGTCAAGAAGCTCCTATAGCCATGCAAGGCGAGGTTTTAGGATATGAAACAAGTTTGCGATTTTTTGGAAATGTAATCGGCCCAGCATTAGGTGGCATGGTCGCAGCATCTTACGGCTTCTCAGCTGTTTTCTTATCAACTAGTATTTTACTATTAATAAGCGGGGCCCTATTAATTACCATGATGCACCGACATCCAGAATTATCCAAACAATCCGCAACATAAAAGTAGAAAAATACACCGTTCATCTGTAAAATAAGAAAATAAGCATGCTGTCCAAAAATGATTGAAATTTTAGGAAAGCATGCTATATTGGGAGTACTCCCATATCTGTAATAAGAAAGGAAGTTAAAACATGGCAAAATCACAAGCAAAAAAGAAAAGAGATAAGTACTTGAAGGAATATGGATTTGATACAACGATTCGCAGAGGAAGCTGGGGAGCTATTCATCCTGTTACGAAAAAAACAAAAACGAAACAAGAACAACTCATAAAAAAACAAAAAAAACATCGAAAAAACCATTCTCACCACGTACAAGAGGATGGTTTTTTTGTTTTGGCTCTGTTAAACTTGCCTGTTGATTTCCGTTTCAGGCGTTCGCTTTCCGCGGGCGGTCCGGGAGCCTCCTCGGCGCTTTTCCCGCAGGAGTCTCACGCCTTCCACAACAATCAACATTGTGCCAAAATCAACAATAAGCTTTAACATAGCTTTTGTTTTAATAAGAAATGTTTATAGATTCCATATTCCGTATTTTTGCCGTCGTACTGTTTTTCTTGCTCTCATCCCTTTTTCCCGCCGTTGCATTTACAGTTTATCTTCTTCTAATGGTTCCATACTTTTACTCAGAATAATAGATGAGGTTAAATATAGTAGCTGTTTTGTTCGATATATTTTTATAAACATGCGTTTGATTTGGTGTAAATTGTAAACCATCTCCTGCTTCTAAGTTATACATATGTTCACCAATTTCTAAACTAATCTCTCCTTCCCCTACTAAGATATACTCCTCTCCAGGATGCTTTTCTGAAATATGACTAGCATTTTCATCCAACTGAATCGTATATATTTCAAATTTTTTCCCTGGATGAAAAGGAAATAACGAGAATAGCCGATACTGACTGCTGTCATCTTCAAATGCTACCATTTCCTTGATGCTAACTTTTTTAACTGTTGTGGAGGTTTCAGCCAAAAAATAGGAAAAAGACACTTGTAATCCCATTGCTATTTTCCAAAGCGTTGAGACTGTTGGATTTGATTTCCCTTTTTCAATTTGCGCCAGCATTCCTTTACTGACACCCGTTAATTCTGCGACTTTATCTAGACTGTATCCCCTTTTTTTTCGTAGATTCTCTAAGTTTTGTCCAACTGTATTCGTAATAGACTGCATTCTAATCTCCTTTAAATGAATAGTTGATTTATTTACCGAACCTTACTATAATGTTCATTATAACATACAAATAGATAATATATAATACAAAAAAGGAGAACAATGGTGGATACTTTAAATACTTCCTATAAAAAAGAAGCTTACACCCCTACATTTTCAGACGGGATAAAAGACTGTATTCCAACTTTATTAGGCTATATTAGTATCGGAATAGCTATGGGCATTGTTGGGGTATCATCCGGATTAAACATTTTTCAAATTTTTCTGATGTCTACTCTTGTTTATGCAGGATCTGCACAATTTATTATTTGTGCTATGCTTGCTGCATCTAGCCCAATCAGTGCTATTATTTTAACCACTTTTATCGTTAATTTAAGACATTTGTTGCTTAGCTCGGCATTAGCTCCATCATTTCGCTACTATTCATTATTGAGAAACATTGGAATTGGCAGCTTAGTAACAGATGAATCTTTTGGCGTTGCTATTATAAAGGTCGCAAAAAAACTCCCTATCAGTGACCGATGGATGAATGGGCTTAATTTAACTGCTTATATTGTTTGGATCATTTCTTGTTCACTAGGAGCTTATTTAGGAGGTTGGTTGCCAGACCCAAAAATTTTAGGATTTGATTTCGCTTTACCTGCTATGTTTATTGCGTTGCTTATTCTACAGCTGCAAACGATTCAGCATTCTAAATTAAAGCATTATGTATTTCTTATCATCTTAATGATTATATGCATGCTGCTTCTGTCATCCATTGTCTCTGGAAGCCTTGCTGTCATTCTTTCGACGATCATTGTTGCTTCAGTCGGGGTGGTGACGGAAAAATGACGATAACAACTGAATTTCTTCTCCTTCTTTTAGGATGTATGCTCGTTACCATTATTCCAAGAGTGCTGCCTTTTATATTAGTGCGTAATTTTTCCATACCAAAACCGGTCGAAAAATGGCTGTCCTTTATTCCAGTTTGCATTTTCACCGGATTAATTGTCGAAAGCTTGCTAATAAAAGACAAAGCAGGTTTACAATTAAATTGGACCGTTTTATTAGCGGTTGTTCCAACATTTATTGTTGCTATAAAAACAAAAAGCCTGCTGACAACCGTGTTATGTGGTGTTTTTTGTATGGCGGTCATTCGATTATTATTTTAAAAAGAGCTTTCCCATCGAAGGGAAAGCTCTTTTTTAACAGTAAACTTTATCGTTATCTTTTACTTTGCTTACACTAATGGACACGCTCATATCTTGTGTTCCACTTCCAATATATACCCCTTTTAATGGCGTAATATCTGCATAATCCCTTCCTGTCGCAACACAGATATGCTGATTTAATGCCATCATATTATTGGTTGGATCAAAACCGATCCAACCGTACTCTGGAATATACGCTTCTATCCATGCATGTGTTTGAGAATCTCCCCGCATAGCAGCGTCTTCTCCACCATATATATAGCCGCTCACATAACGTGCTGGGATACCGGCATTTCTACATATCGCTAACATGACATGAGAAAAATCTTGGCAAACCCCAGATCGTTTTTCAAATGCTTCATAGGCAACCGTTTTTACATGTGTAGCACCAGGTACATAGGCAAAACTATTATAAATATATTCATTTAATCTGTGCAAAAAGGTGTAGACATCCGTATCCTTTTCTCCTAGCTTGTCCATTACGGATTGAATCATTTCTTTTTTCAGCATCGTATAAGATGTGGGCATAAGAAACTCTGCATACTCTGCCTGAAATGATGCCATTTTCATTTTATTTTTCACCTGTTCACTAATAAAAATATCCTGCTTTTGATAATTAATTTCCAATAAAGAACGAGTTTCTACTAATAATTCATCATGAGAATCCCAAATATAAAAAGTACTGACTTCATTTCCCCAATAATCATCGTGATGATAATAAGTTGCTTGCGGATTTATGATAAGGTCATATTGCAATAACTTTTGACTTGTAGTTGACAATGGTTTGAAAATACATTGATTAATGCTTTGCTTCACTGGCAAGCTATATTTATAATGTGATCGTTGAAGCACTTCATATTTCATGTTGGAATCATCTCTCCTAGATAATATGTCTCCATTATCGTAATTCCAAGCGAATCACAAAGGAGCTGTAACCTTTGACAATATTCATGGAGTGAAATCGGTAAATTTTGCACTGAATGATAGCGCAATTCTTTATGTAACTCTTCTAGTTGATCATATAATTTTCTTGCATAATCATTTATTTGTTGTTTTTCCAACCGTTGAAAAGCATCGGTTAACTGCTGAACACTGTAGCTTGCTGAACGTGGCAACGTGTCATCAAATAGCAAATAATTAACTATTTTAATAGGGTCCATCGATGCTTGGTATTTTTGAATATAAGAATCATATCCGCTTAAGCTACTTAAAACAGAACTCCAAAAATGGTAGTGACTATCTTCATTTTCAACTCTTTCTATTTGTTTGTTATGATAACACACGTCAAGTGTTTGAGCTAATTTTCGGATAACCTCCAAATATTTGCCGAATACTAAAAATGAATATCCTTCTGTTCGTGGCATTAAAACTGAAATAATCCCTTGAAATAATAAATATTTTTCCCGAATACTTTGAAAATAGCGATTCAATTGTTCCATTTTTAAATCGGCTGGCCTGAAATTTTTTATTTCTAAATATAATTCATTTATTATTTCCCATAATTCGATTGGAATCATCTCACGAATCGTTCTAGCATTTTCTCTTGCAACCTTTATACAAGATAAAATAGAGTTAACATTAAATTTAGAAAAAGCTATGTACTGGATAACAGAGTCACGATCATATGTATCATATAATTTATTATAATCTTCTTTTTTGCTTGTTATTTCAATAACTTCTTTCCAATCACTTTCCGTGCCCAGCAATGGATTGTGATTTTCTAGAATAGTTACAATTCTTACTGATAGCAGCTTTGCCATGCAATCAGCTCTTTCCATATTTTGAGCTATCCAATAAAGAGAATCTGCCACACGACTTAACATTTATTCCGCCCCCTTGTCGTCTGCACTATTGCCTAATACCCATGTGTCTTTGCTTCCGCCGCCCTGTGATGAATTGACAACAAGCGAGCCTTTTTTTAATGCAACTCTTGTTAATCCCCCTGGTACAACACGTGGTTCTTCATTTAACAATACAAATGCACGAAGATCGACATGCCTGCTTTGAATTCCCTCTTCTGTATATGTAGGCAACGTTGAAAGAGAAATGGTAGGCTGCGCAATAAAGTTTTCCGGATTTTCGATTATTTTTGCCCGGAATATGCTTTTCTGCTCTTCTGTAGCATGCGGACCTATTAGCATATTGTATCCGCCAGAAGAGTTTCTTTCTTTAAATACAAGTTCATCCAAGTGATTTAATGCATAATCGTAATCTTCCTTTTTGGATAAAATATATGTTTTTACATTCGACAATATCGGCTCTTCATTTAAATAATATCGAATCATATCCGGAACGTATGCATATGTTGCTTTATCATCAGCAACCCCATTTCCAATCGCATTGGCAATAGATACATTCCCCGCACGATAAGCATCCAACAAGCCTGGTACTCCGATTAAAGAGTCTTCTTTAAACTCTAAAGGATCTAAATAGTCATCATCAATTCGTCGATAAATAACATCTACTTGCTGTAACCCTTTTGTTGTTTTCATATATACGACTCGGTTTTGAACAATCAAATCTCTACTTACCACCAGATCTATTCCCATCTGTTTTGCTAAAAAGCTATGATCGTAATAAGCTGAGTTAAACATCCCTGGTGTTAGCAAAGCAATTGTTGGGTTTTCTTTATTATTTGGTGCGATGCGTTTTAAAGCAGCATGCATCTCGTATAAATAATTATCCAACGACTGCAATTCATACCCTTTAAACATCTCTGGAAAAAGCTTTCTCATAATATAACGGTTTTGAAAAACATAGGAAAGCCCGGAAGGATTTCGAATATTATCTTCTAATACTAAATAGTTCCCTTTTTCATCCCTAATCAAATCAATGCCAGCAATAAAGACATGATTTTTTTCAGGAACCTTTACCCCGTATACCTGATGATAAAAATGGGGAGATGTTACAATTAATTCACGAGGAACTACGTTATCTCGCAAAATATTTTGTTCGGTATAAATATCCTCAAGAAAACAATTTAACGCTTTTACTCTTTGCTGCAGCCCCTTTTCAATGACTACCCACTCATTTTTAGGAATTATTCGCGGCAATGGATCAAAAGGCATCGTTCTTTCCGTTCCTTCTTCGTTATCATATACAGTAAATGTTATCCCTTGTCTCATAAAATCCTGTTCAGCTAACATATGTCTATTATTAATAGTATCCTCATCTAATGAAGACATATTTTCAAATAATGATTGGTAATGCATTTGCGGCTTTTCTGGATTTTCAAACATTTCATCAAAATAATGTTCTCTTATTTCATAATTTTTTATCATTTATTAAACACCCCTTTTACAAACTATTCGACAGAATACAGCAAATCCCTTCTAAAAATTTAGAATTTTATAAAAATTTTAATATATGTTACAAAATTAAAAAATAGCAAAAATACATAAATTATTCTACTTTCGTTTCGTTTCTGCGAAGTTTATAATAAAATTTTGGTTATATTATTGTTATAATCATAATAAGTACTTTTTTTATTTATCTATTTATCAGCTTAGTTTGTGTTCTTGATTACTTACTAAAAACTTCATATATAAAAAGAAAGGTGGTTATATAGATGGATAATAACTCAAATTTTATTAAAAGCATTATTAAAGAAGATTTAGAAACAGGGAAACATAGTTCTGTGGTTACGCGCTTTCCACCAGAACCAAATGGTTATTTACATATCGGGCATGCAAAATCCATTTTTATTAACTTTGGTCTAGCAGATGAATTTAACGGCAAAACGAATCTTCGTTTTGATGATACGAACCCATTAAAAGAAGATATTGAATATGTAAATGCTATCAAAGAAGATGTAGAATGGCTTGGATACAAATGGGAAAATTTACTTTTTGCATCTGATTATTTTGATGAAATGTACAACCGTGCCGTGTTGTTAATAGAAAAAGGACTTGCTTATGTCGATGATTTATCTGCAGACGAAATCCGAGAATACCGTGGAACTTTGACAGAACCTGGTAAAGAAAGTCCGTATCGTACACGTTCAGTGGAAGAAAACCTTCAGCTTTTTAAAGCAATGCGAAATGGTGATTTTGGAAATGGTGAAAAAGTACTTCGCGCCAAAATAGATATGGCTTCACCAAATATTAATTTACGTGATCCGGTGATTTATCGCATCTCCCACGCAAATCATCATAATACAGGGGATAAATGGTGTATTTACCCGATGTACGCCTTTGCTCACCCATTAGAGGATGCCATCGAAGGAATCACCCATTCGCTTTGCACAACAGAGTTTGAAGATCAACGACCTTTTTACGATTGGGTAATTAAAGAATGCGAGATGGAAAGCACCCCACAACAAATAGAGTTTGGGAGACTTAATATTACAAATACTGTAATGAGTAAACGAAAATTAAAACAATTAGTGGATGAAGAATATGTAGATGGATGGAATGATCCACGAATGCCGACTATTTCCGGCTTAAGAAGAAAAGGCGTTACCCCAGAGGCAATCCAAGCATTTTGTAAAGAGCTAGGAATTTCTAAAGGCTCTGGTGCTGTTGACTCTGCGATGCTCGATCATTTCGTTCGGGAAGATTTAAAATTAAAAGCACCAAGAACAATGGGTGTATTAAATCCGTTAAAGGTTGTTATTACAAACTATCCTGAAGGACAAGTTGAAATGCTGGATGCGGAAATTAATCCTGAAAACCCTGAAATGGGAACAAGACAAATTCCTTTTTCTCGTGAAATCTATATTGAACAAGAAGATTTTATGGAAAATCCACCGAAAAAGTATTTCCGTCTGTTCCCTGGAAACGAAGTTCGCTTAAAACACGCATATTTTATTAAATGTGAAGATGTCATAAAAGATGAAAATGGCAATGTTGTTGAGCTTCACTGTACGTATGATATCGAAACAAAAAGCGGATCTGGTTTTACAGGCAGAAAAGTAAAAGGAACACTTCATTGGGTTGATGCATCACAAGCGATCCCAGCTGAATTCCGTTTGTATGAACCTCTTATTTTAGATGAGGAAACAGAAATAGAAGAAGGAAAAACATTTTTAGATTATGTGAACCATCATTCACTTGAGGTTGTACAAGGTTTTATTGAACCGAATATGAAAGATGTTCAAGCATACGACAAGTTTCAATTTTTTAGACACGGATATTTTAGTGTAGATCCAAAGTATACTACTTCTGAAAAGCCCGTATTTAATCGTATCGTTTCCCTCAAAAGTTCATTTAAATTATAATTTCTTATTAAAAAGGCAGCCCAATTAGGACTGCCTTTTTTACATAGGCTGTTTTCTCAAAGTTTGTTGTTTTTCGCGTAAAAAAATGAGAGTAGAAGTACTTAGCAGACTGAATACACGTAGACTGCGAGAAAGACGAGACTTAAGCAGAGCGTATGCGACGAGGAGGCTCGACGCTCGTCCACGTAAAGCGAAGTGTATTCAGGCTGCGCGTTTAAAAGCAACAATCTATACGAAAACAGCCTTTACATATTTCCGCTGCTGTCTAAACAAGATCATTTTTCCTCTTGAAAAACGCTTGCTGTTGCCAACTTTGATGCACTTGTTAACCAATCATACTGTAATAATTGAAGCTCAAAAAGCCTTAGTGGATCATGGAACATCTCTGGGTTGTTTTTTAATTTTTCTAATAAGCTTTTGTTATCCTTTATTTCTACTACTTTTTCCGCAATTGTTTGCTGCAGCACGCTTTGTGGATTTTTAAAGAACATGTTAATGTCACTATCTATTCCCTTTTCAAAAAATTCAAACGGGACAGTAAATGTATTGGAAACTGAAGCTGCCACTTCAGAAAAATCTTCTGTTTCAAGAAATTTTTGATATTTTGAATAAAGCATTTTTTTATTTTGCGGAATACTTCCTAATAATTTCCCGGCACTTTTTAATAAAACTTGAGAAGGTTTAAATCGCAGCAAAATATTTTGGTGATCAACAACAATTCCACTTGTCAGACGACGAGCGTCTCTTTTCCAATCATTAAGTACGGTAAAATCACCTATTAATTCCATCTGCTGATTTTCATAAAGATCATTGAATCCTTCACATAGCTCCTGCAAATACTGTTGGCTGTTTGTAAATTCTTGTTCCGATAACTCAATCCATCCAGCTATTTGATCATGAAGATTCGGTAACAGCGTGTTCTGTACATATTGATTAATCCGCTTATTCATTTCATCATTTAACTGAACATGTATTTTTCCAAAGTCACTATCTTCCTTCACCATATCTTTACATGATTGCAGCAACTCCGGAATATCTTTCATTATTTGTTGTGTGACAACTCTCTTTAAACGATGAAATTCCTCCGTTATGACATTAGCTTTTTCCGCTTCCATATCACTCAATTGGTTGCTTGCACCAGTTAATTTACTAACAATTTCTTGATACATCGTCAACGTGTCGCTTATGCTATTTTCCAAATCTACCCGTTTATCAAGTAAGTTTGTGATAAGGTCTTGAATTATCGCAATGCTTTTTGCTGTTCTCTCTTCTTTCATCCGTCTATCAGAAAAATGCCTTTGATAATAGCTGCTTATCTTAGCTAAGTGATTCCCTCTATCTTCTTGCTGTGAATAGATAAAGATTTCACTTGTTGGAAAATAGTGCTGAATAGTAGAGGTTGCCTTTTGCAATCGCTTTGTTGCAACCATTTCGTTATCTGCATCTTCCATATAAATTAAAAACTGAATAGTAAGCTGTGGAACTTTCTCTTGCATCTCTAATAATTTCTCATGTTCATTATTTCGAAATAATGTTCTATCATTTATTACATAGACTAGACTATCTGCTAACAACCCATACTCTGCATATTGTTCGTTAGGGTAAAACGGTGCAGTCGTAATGATCCAGTTATTTTCACTTAAAAATGGAGATGGAGTATATAAGTCATATACTTTTATATCATTTTGATGATCTGTTACAAGTAATTCATCGTAAAAATTAGATAAATTGTCAATTGTATCATCTTCTTCATCTGTAATTTCCTTAATTTCCAAATAATCATGCTCTTTAATAGCCACTAGACTAGTAGTATCTTCCGTTAAAATTGCTGCTCCAATCAGTTCATTTATATATTCATTTACACCGCTTTCAGGAGCTCCAACGATAAAAAGATGTGAAGCTTTCGATGGAATATATTCGATGACTTTTTTGGCAAATTTCTTATCTATTCGAATATCATGGTTATCTGCCCAATTTAATATATCTTGAAAAAGTTGTATAAATTGTGATAACTCAACATATGTTCCTGATATTTGGTTAATCCGAGCTTCTGCTTTCGCCACATATTCACCTTGAATGGTATATGGAAACATGTCATTCCATGCTAATATATACGATGCAGCAACCATTTCTTGCTGGCCTTCCGCAATCGTAAAGTAATTGCTTAAAGCAACTGATGCAATACCTTTTATGTCTTTAATAGGATACACACCGCTAATTAATGTGATATATGTTTTTCCTAATTGAGCAGGAAGTTCTCCCCATGGTTCAAATGAATCAGCCAGTATTTTATTAAATAATAGATTAAATTCTTTTAACCAAGTTAAATAATAGCTTGTATTTTCGTATTTATTCCATATAGATAAAACCAATCGTTCAAATGTTTGCTGATCTAACTTCTGTGCATGATCTAAACTAGTGATGAAATAGCCCGGTTCATAGTTTGCAGTTACCCCTAAATCGGCATAGTTTATTAGAGATTCATACCATTTTAATGATTCCGTTCTTGCCCCTTCCTTCATAGCTAACTCTACCGCTTCATCCCAATACTTTTGTTCTTCAAAATATGACCGTGCAAGCAATGTCATATTATTATAGTCTGGATGGCTTATTATTAGCTTCTTAATCGTAGCCAGTGCCATTTCATGGTTTCCTTTTTCTATGTAAAGAGCAAATAATTGTAAAGAAATTTCGACGTTTAATAAATCAGAGTCGGAAAGAATCGCTTTATAAATACTTTCAGCAGTAGGTAATTCTCCTAATGCCATATAGGCATCCGCTAAGTTTTTCTTTGCCCATGGCTCTAATTCATTATTAATATTTTCCCATTTAAAAATAGCTGCTTCATAATCTTGATATTGAAAATAAAGTTCACCTTGTGCAAAGCGAATAGAAGTTAAATCCGGAATATTTTTGCTTTGTTCTGATCTATATAATTGCCCTAACACTTCAATAGGAAGTTCCTTTCTATCCTTTGTGTATCCTTCATAATATAGTTTATCTATTAATTTTTTTTCTAAAGTCATAAACTTCCTCCTGTCATCCCTGTTAGAACTTACTATTCAGCAATATTGTATCGTATCCCTTTTCTTTCATTGTAGCAAAAGGAATTTCCTGCTTTATTGCGGAAATAGTTCATTTTTGTTACAGTTTTTTTACTTCGGCATAGAAAAGAGAAAGCAAAACCTGTCAGCATATTGTTAGCGTACTTTAATATCGAGGGCTTCTTCTAGTGGCTATATGCCCGTTCTCATTACTTATTGCTTTTTTCACGTAGGTCTACAGTCTAAATTTTAGGCTATTTTCGTATAGATGGTTATTATTTAACCCGCAGCCTGAATACACTTCGCTTTCCGCGGACGAGCGCCGAGGCTCCTCGTCGCTATGCTGAGGTTACTGAAAAAGTGGATGCTATCAAATATAGATAGTGACAATCCAAGTACTCAGAGGTTTTCGTTCGGTTATCCGAGGCTTACCACACGCTTTCCGCGGGGCGAGCGCCGAGCCTCCTCGTCGCTTTGCTCCTGTGGGGTCTCGCCTGTCTCGCTAATCCCGCAGGAGTCGTACGGACGCCTCTCCTAACCAACATGATAGTCGTTCCCAAACTATATATACCATTTTTATCCAACTAAATATAAGAGCTTTATCTATTATTTATATAATAAAACACTTCTTCAGTGGCCTCGCTATGCTCCTGCACAAGTCTTGTCTTTCTCGCTTTTCCCGCAGGAGTCTACGTGTATTCAGGCTGCTCAGTGTTTCAACCATGTTTATTATTTTATTCAAAAACAACAAACTTTTAGAAAACAGCCAAAGTTTATTAATAAAAGAGAACTAAAGACATAGATATGAAATCAAACGATCTTTTCATTTTAAAATTGCACAGTCGATTAATCATACAATGACAAAATCGGCAAAAAGGCAAGTTACTTAAAGTAACCTGTCTTTTTGCCGATTTTATTTACGAAGAATTTTTGGAACAACCATTAAATGATGATCGTTTTCAAATTTTTTTAAAAATGCAATAGTAATCTCAATAGAAAAATCCTTTATTAGGTTAGAATCTCCTTCTATTCTTTGTTAGATGGTGGAGACGAGGGACGAGTCTCCATTGGAGTTTTGTATGTTTCTAAATGAATTTATCCAATCAAATTTTGCAATGCTTTAATAAACTCTTCATTCTCTTGCTGACTGCCAATAGAAACGCGAATTGTATGGTCGTAGCCAAGCAAATGACCTGAACGAATGATAATACCTTGCTTTAACAATCCTTCAAATATTTCTTTTCCAGGCTGATTTAGCTTAATCATGATGAAGTTGGTATGGGAAGGAAAGAATTCTAATCCCATTTTTGTTAATTCCGTTTCTAAATACTTTCGACATTTTTCATTCTGAGTCGCGCAATATTCTACAAAATCTTCATCTTCTAAAGAAGCCAACGCAGCTGCTTGTGCTAATCGGTTTGTATTAAATGCATCTTTTACTTTCACTAATTCTTCGATGATAGACGGATGCATAATGCCATAGCCAATACGCAAGGATGCTAATCCATAAACTTTTGAAAAAGTGCGAAGAATGACTAGGTTGGAATTTGTCTGAAGAAAAGGAATCGTTTCTAAATATTCCTCGTCATTGACATACTCATAATAAGCTTCATCGATAACTAGCATAATATGTTTAGGTACATCGTTAATAAAGTCTGCTAATTCTTGTTTTCTCACGATAGTTCCTGTTGGATTATTTGGATTACAAATGACAATCATTTTCGTTTTTTCTGTAATCGCGTTATACATAGATTGTAGGTCATGAACACCATCCACTAGAGGAACAAGCACCGGGCTACCACCTTCAATTAATGTGTTCGTTTCATAACGAGGAAAGGTAACATCAGGCATAATGACTTCATCGTTTGCATCTATATAACTTTTTGTCAACAAACGAATAATTTCGTCAGAGCCATTTCCGATAATAATCTGATCCTTCTCTACCTGCAGTTTTTCAGCTAATTTATTAGCTAATGCTGGTGCTGTCATCTCAGGATAAAAATGCGTTTGATCCATTTCCGATAGCATCGCTTCCTTTGCTGATGCTGAATATCCATAAGGATTTTCATTCGATGCTAATTTAATGATTCTTTCAAGCCCTAATTCGCGCTGAACCTCTTCAATAGGCTTTCCTGCCACATATGCATGTATATTTTCAAGATTTTTTTTAGCTGTAATAGTAGTCATAAGATTATTCCTCCATTTAATGTAATTGTAATTCATTTTCCATATTCATTTTTCACTATACTCATAATAGAATATGCTCCACTATTTTTACATACAAAAACGTAGGATGTTTTCAATATTATTTTACATTTAAAATATATTAATCTATTTTTTTATTCGTTTTGTAATAACGAATAAAACACATCTCTACAAAAGAAAAACAGCTCTCTATCGTAAGAGAACTGCTTTTTATCTATGAATATTATTAACAATCATTCCATCCATTTTTTCTCTAAATCTTTAAAAGCACCTTGCAATTTATATACTTACTTTCCTTAATAAATCATTACATGAAAATAAAAAATGGCTCTTTACGTATAGATTGTTGTTAAACCCGCAGCCTGAATACACTTCGCTTTCCGCGGACGAGTGCCGAGCCTCCTCGTCGCTATGCTCCTGTGGGGTCTCGTCTTTCTCGCTTTTTCCGCAGGAGTCTACGTGTATTCAGGCTGCTCAGTGCTTCAACCTTGTTTATTATTTAATTCAAAAACAACAAACTTTTAGAAAACAGCCTAAAAAATTATGCCACTTGATCTTTATTTTCCGCTTTCCCTAATTCACTATTTTTTCTTCCATAAACCAAATAAACAAATAGACCAATTACCAGCCAAATACAAAAACTTATCCATGTATAACCTGGAAGCTGAATAATCAAAAATCCGCAAAATAGAACCGATAAAATTGGAACAACTGGTACAAACGGTACTTTAAAAGGTCTTTTTAATTCTGGCTGTGTTTTTCTTAATACAAGAATTCCAATGGATACAACAATAAAGGCAAATAATGTTCCGATATTTGCAAGCTCAGCCAATTTGTTCAATGGAACACACCCTGCAAAAACAGCTACAATAGCACCAGTAATTAGTGTATTAGAAATTGGTGTTTTCGTTTTTTTGTTAACATTTGATAAAACCTTAGGCAATAGCCCATCACGACTCATTGAATAAAACAACCTTGTTTGAGCATACAGCATGACAAGCAATACTGTTGTGATCCCGACAATCGCACCGAGAGAGATAAATCCAGCAGCCCAATCTTGCTGAATATATTGCAGGGCAAATGCAGCTGGGTTTTTTACATTTAATTCTGTATATGGGACAATTCCAGTAAGAATCGAGCTGACAATGATATAAAGAACGGTACAAACAGCTAGAGAAGCAATAATTCCTATTGGCATATTGCGCTGAGGATTCTTTACTTCTTCCGCCGCTGTAGCAACAGCATCGAATCCTAAATAAGCAAAGAATACAGTAGCAGCACCAACCGCAACTCCTGAAAAACCAAATGGCATAAAAGGTGTCCAATTTTCTGGTGTGACATAATTAAAACCTACAAAAATAAATAAAAGAATAACACTAACCTTTACAATAACCATAATGGCATTAAATCTAGACGATTTTTTTACACCGCTAATGAGAAGCGTGGTAATAAGAAAAACAATAAAAATAGCTGGCAAATCAATATACGTTCCTTTTTCAGGATTGTACGCACTCGTTAAGGCTGTTGGCAGATGTATCCCAAAACCTGAAAGAAGCCCTTGGAAATAACCAGACCAACCACTTGCAACAGCTGAAGAAGCAAGTCCATATTCTAAGATAAGATCCCACCCTAATATCCATGCAAGTAACTCCCCAAATGTAGCATAGCTATAAGTATAAGCACTTCCAGACGTAGGAACAATCGAAGCAAATTCAGAATAACAAAGGGCTGCGAATAAGCAAGCAAGTCCAGATAATACAAAAGAAATAACAAGTGCCGGACCTGCATGTAATGAAGCAGCTACTCCTGTTAATACAAAGATCCCTGTTCCAATAATCGCTCCTATCCCAAGCATTGTTAAATCAAAGGCACCTAAATCTTTTTTTAAATGAGATCCTTTGTTGTTTGCTTGAGACAATAATAAATCAATCGACTTTTTTCGAAAAAGATTCATATACTTTCCTCCAGTTAAAACATTAATGTTAGGTTTTCTAACTCGATATTCAATCCGAATTCATTCATTTTTTCGCTAATTGTATTATTTCCCATGAATAAATCAGTGTAAAAAAACTTTCTCCTTCCTTAGTTCTTAAATAATTTTCAATATTCTTTTTAATAATATTAAGTTATTAATAATGTTATTTATATAATAAAATGTATTTATTTTCATAATAAAAACTTCTATTTGTATAAAAATAGAGTAAAATATATTCAAATTAAACATTAGTATTTTATGGATTGCACCACAAACCCAATTATTTACATGCAAACAATATTCATCCACTAAAAACAATCTTCTCTTTTTATTAATTATTTCCTAAGATTCTCGCAGTTTTATTGACAAATAAAGACGAATATCCGCATTTCCCGATGTAACCTTTCCTCACATTCACCTCTAGTTTTTAGAGCCCTAAAAAGGCAACAAAATAAAATTGGTGAGTAACCAAAAGGGCTACCCACCAATAAGTAATTCTATATTTAAGATGATTTACCAGTTTCTAGCTTTTGTTCCGTCTCCAGCTCAGCTTCTATTTTGGAGCCTTTTGAAGATTCACCCATACGCCAGTAGACAAAAAAGCTTACTGCAATACAGGCTGATACGTAGAAAAAGAACAGTGATTCAGATCCAATGCTTTTTAGCCATAAGGCGATAAATTCGGCAGTTCCACCAAAAATCGCAACGGTAAGACCATAAGGAAGACCTACGCCAAGTGCACGAATTTCCGTTGGAAAGAGCTCAGCTTTTACAATTGCATTAATTGAAGTATAACCTGTTACAATAACAAGCCCAATCGTCATAAGAACAAAAGCAACAACGGGACTGGTTGTTTGTTTCATCAACATGAATAAAGGCACTGTTATCAATGTTCCTAAAATGCCAAAAGTCATTAATAATGGTCGGCGTCCAATTTTATCAGACAGCATACCGCCAATAGGTTGAAGTACGACAAATATTAGTAAAGCAATAAAGTTAATCCAAGTAACAACACCTTTGTCAAGTCCTACAGAATTCACCATGAATTTTTGTAAATAAGTTGTGTATGTGTAGAAAGCAACTGTTCCACCAAGTGTTAGTCCTACAACTGTTAACACAGCCTTAGGATGCTTCATTAGCGCTTTTATCGTACCAGCATTTTTTCTCTCTTTAGAATCCATCTTCTTAAATTGTTCTGATTCATCCATTGAGCGGCGCAGCCATAAAACACTTAACGCTCCTATTGCTCCAATGATAAAAGGAATACGCCATCCCCAAGACATCATATCTGCTTCGCTTAGGACGTTCTGAAGAATGATTTGCACTCCTAATGCTACCATCTGTCCAGCTACAAGCGTAACATATTGGAAACTTGAGTAGAAACCTCGACGACCGCTGCTAGCCATCTCAGATAGATAAGTTGCGGAGGTTCCATATTCTCCTCCTAAAGATATCCCTTGAAGCAAACGTGCTATAACAAGAATAATAGGAGATAGCAAGCCAATAGAACTATAATTTGGTGTAACGGCAATAATTAAGGAACCACTAGCCATAACAGTAATAGAGAGTGACAGAGCGGCACGGCGGCCATAACGGTCAGCATAACGTCCCATTAACAAGCTCCCTAATGGACGCATTAGAAAACCAACAGCAAAGATAGCAGCCGTATTAAGTAGTTGACTTGTCGCGTCTCCTTCAGGAAAAAACTGGGATGAGAAATATATGGCAAATGCAGAATATACATACCAGTCATACCACTCGATTAGATTTCCAACTGAACCTTTAAAAATATTACTTGTAATGCGTTTAGTGTTTGCAATCTCAGAAGTGTTAGCCATTATCAAAACCTCTTTTCTTTAAAATAAATGGTTTTGGTGTAAAATTTACAACCGGGTTTTAACGTTTCATTCCAACTTTAATAAAGTGAAACTTCAATTAGTGGGGTATTATTGCCCGTTCATACGGGATAAAAAGCTACAAAGTTTCTTACTTAACCCTTCTACAAAATAACCTCTAGGAGCTTTATGTTGTATTCTATTTAAGCATCCTGTATAAAGAATTAATCCACAACGATTTTCCATATTAAATGAGAGTTTATTGCATCGATTATAGATAGAGGGGAGTGAAAAAATGAGAGTTAATAAAGTTTGAAACTTATTTTGAATATTATAATACTAGAAATTACCCATCTTTTTATGTTGAATTTAGTAGAATCTTGTAGGAACCAAACTTTTTTGAGTTTATCATTAACTCTGACTTTTGTCTAGAGAAGTTCAACTAAATTTATTCAACATAGATGTACAAAACATACAAATCTCTTAGAAACACAGCATATTTAAAAGGAAGAGAAAACACATTCCCTCCCTAAAAGACAACTACCTTATACTGTGGAATATTTATGAAACAAGATCTTTCAGGTAGTACATGTGTACCAGTCCATTAATCATCAACATCTTTCCATCTCTTCCCAAACACTTCATGAACATTATTAAAAATAATAAAAGCGTTAGGGTCGATTTTAGTTACAATTTTTCTTAGTTTTACCGTTTCTTTACGACTAATAACACAGTAAATAACTTCTTTCTCCTGTCTTGTATATCCACCTTTTCCATTAAGAAAAGTTACTCCTCTTTGCAATTCAGCTAGTATTTGTTTTGAAATTGCTTCTGGCATTATCGACATAATAGTGACGGCTTTTGCTGCATAGGAACCCTCTTGTATGTAATCAATTAGCTTAACTCCAACAAAAACAGCTAAAATCGTGTACATTGCACCTTCCAAATCTAAATAAACTAAAGATAGCAGCAAAACAACCGCATCAACAATCAGTATCGTGCTCCCCATGCTCCAACCAAAATATTTTTGAAATAATCTCGCGATGATATCTACACCATCGGTCATGCCACCAAATCTGAATACGATGCCTAAACCTATTCCAACTGCTACTCCCGCATATATCGATGCCAGCAGCTTATCATCCATTACAAGGGAGCATTGTTGGAAAATAGTTAGAAAAACAGACAAACATACCGTTCCTACAATAGTGAGGATAAAACTTTCCCTCCCCATTATTTTCCACCCTATCAACAGCAAAGGCATATTTATGAAGATGCTCGATAAGCCCGGATCCCAGCTGAATAAGTAATTAAGGATCAGAGCGATCCCCATAATGCCGCCTTCTGAGAGTCCATTTGCAATATTGAAATAGTTTACCCCCCATCCCACAATGGCTGATCCTAACATAATAAAAAAGATATTAATCGACCAAGTTTTCATATATACCTCTCATTCTAGTTACTAATTATCGATATTTTATTATATAAATCTTATATTCCTTTAAGGTGACTTCAATATGACTGACTATCATTCATTATACTTTATAATCAATTATTTTTACAATCCCTCGTAGGGAAAAGAGGATAATCGAAATTGCTTGATAAAACAAAGGATAAGGAAAAACTCAGAGCGATTACTATCGCTCCGAGTTTTTATTCATTACTTCAAGTTAATTCCAAGAAATTTGAGTTTTGTCATTTCTTCGATTGCATAAGGAACTCCCTCTAAACCGTTCCCGCTTTTCTTAACGCCGCCATATGGATAATTATCTTGACGAACAGTTGAGACATCGTTAATCCAAACTCCGCCCGTCTCCAATGAATCAAAAAGTCGGAAAGCACGTTGGATATCAGAAGTAAACACACCGGCCTGCAATCCATAATCCGAGTCATTTGCGGCAGCAATCACTTCTTCTTCTGTTTCAAAAGGAATAACCGTCACAATCGGGGCAAACACCTCTTGGCAGACAACCTTCATAGAAGGATTTACATTTGCGAGCACAGTTGGCTCTAGAATTGTATTTATACGCTGGCCACCTGTAAGTACTACTGCCCCTTCTGCCACTGCTTCATTAATCCAATCCTCTGCTCGTTTCGCTGCATCTTCTGTAATTAACGGACCAATATCGGTCGTTTCCTGGGATGGCTCTCCCACTTTTAACGTTTCAATCTTTGGCAACAATGCATCCAAAAATGAGCTATACACCTCTTTATGAACGTAAATACGTTGAACAGAAATACATGCTTGTCCGGCGAAGGCAAATCCACCTTTTACCACACCTGCTGCTGCCGCTTCTATATTAGCATCTTCAAAAATAATATTCGGTGAATTCGATCCCAGCTCTAAAGTGACCTTTCGATTGCCAGCCATTTCTTTAATCTTAAAACCAACCGGACCACTGCCTGTAAACGTCACATTCTTAACATATGGATGTGTCACTAACGGAGGGACAAGTTCTGTTCCTAGTCCATTTACTACATTAATCACCCCGTCTGGAAGACCGGCTTCTTTCATTAATTGCACTAATTTCATCGCAGAAAGCGGTGTTTTCTCTGCTGGTTTCAAGACTACTGTACAGCCAGCAGCTATAGCTGGCCCAAGCTTATGGAGCACAAGATTTAAAGGAAAGTTAAATGGCGTAATCGCAGCTACTACTCCTACCGGAATTCGTTTCGCCAACCCAATTTTTCCTTCCCCGCCTACAGCCGAATCCATTTTAATCAGCTCTCCATCGTTCCGCTTTGCTTCTTCCGATGCAAAACGTAATACCATCACAGCACGAGCCACTTCTCCTCTCGCATCCCGAATCGGCTTCCCTGCTTCTTGACATAACAATTGAGCAAACTCTTCTGTACGTGCTTCCAATAAATCGGCAGACTTACGGAGAATATCCGATCGTTGATGTGCTGGCATGTTTTTCATCGTGTTTTTAAAAGTATGTTGAGCAACGTTAATCGCTTCTTCAAGATCATCCAATGTAGAAAAATCAACGATCCCTACTAGCTTGCCATTGTATGGGCTGAGTACCTCGTGCTGTTTACGTTTATCCCCTTTTAATTCTTTTCCATTAATAAACGATCCAATATGTATCATTTCTTTCCTCCTAATTAATGTCCAACCTTTTTAATAAATGATTTAGTCCGTTCATGCTGAGGATTGTGGAAAAATTCCTTTGGATGCCCCTCCTCTACAATTACTCCGCCATCCATAAAAATAATTCGATCACCAACTTCTTCAGCAAACTTCATCTCATGAGTAACTAAAACCATGGTCATCCCTTCCTCTCCAAGACCCCGTATAACATTTAAAACTTCCCCGACTAATTCAGGATCAAGCGCAGACGTAGCTTCATCAAACAACATGACTTTCGGCTCCATCGCAAGCGCACGAGCTATCGCCACTCTTTGCTGTTGTCCTCCAGAGAGTTGGCTAGGATAATGATTCATCCTTTCTTCTAATCCTACTTTTCTTAAATATTTTTCTGCTGTTTCTCTAGCAGCTTCCTTTGACTTTTTTCGAATTTTGATTTGAGCTGCCATGACATTTTCTAGCGCTGTCATCGTAGGAAATAAATTAAACCGCTGAAAAACCATGCCGACTTCAGTTCGAAGCGAAGCAACATGTTTTTCATTAAATTTCTTTTTCGGTTCTACAAAATAATGTCCTTCTATTTTTACTATTCCAGATGTCGGGATTTCCAGATAGTTGAGGCAGCGTAGCAGCGTTGATTTTCCGGATCCCGAAGGACCAATTATTACAACCTTCTCACCTTGTGAAATCTTTAAATCAATTCCCTTTAAAATTTCATTAGATCCAAAAGACTTATAAAGCTGTTTTACTTCAATTATAGGTTTACACATGACGCATCAATCTCCTCTCCATCATACGAACTAACTGTGACAAAGGTAAGCTTAAGATAAGATACGCTGCAGCTAAAATCGTATAGGATTCAATTGTTAAAAACGTTTGAGAGGCGTAAGCTTGAGTACGAAGCAATAACTCATTCACAGTTATAAAAGCTAAAAGAGAGGTATCTTTAATCATCATGATCACATAATTTCCTAAGGTTGGAAGGGCAATTCGGGAAGCTTGCGGAATAACAATTGACCACATGGCTTGACGATTGGTATATCCTAGAGCTAAAGCTGCTTCTGTTTGCCCCTTATCTACTGAAATAATGGCTGAACGTATAACCTCTGATAAATAACAACCATAGTTAACACCTAATCCAACCATACCCGCTACAAATGGGCTAAGATTAAATTGATATTCTGGGCTCCAGATTTGTCCCACTAATGTGATCAGCAATGGAACTACATAGTACATATACACTAATTGAACAAGTAAAGGAGTACCGCGAATAATTTCTAACACTATCACTAATAACCCATTTAAAACTTTTATTTTCGAAATTCTTCCTAGTGCAATTAAAGTTCCTAATAGAAGGGCCAAAGCAAAACCAGATAAAGTTGCACCTAGTACAATCCAAATTCCTTCCCATAAAACAGAACTAAGCTCTCGAAAAGCTGTTGCAAAATCTAAATTCTCTATTACATTCATTCCATCACCTCTTTAATAGAAGAAAGGGAAGGATATTCTCCCCCCTCCCTCACTTATTTTCCTGCAGGAACAAAATTATCTTCGTTTAGTCCATACTTTTTAAGGACTTCCAAGATAAAGCCTTCTTCTTTTAAATTATTCAATTCTTTGTTTACCGCTTCTAAAAGCTCTGTGTCATTCTTTCTTACTGCAGCTCCAATATTTCCAGCGGCTTCTGCTTTATAAGGAGAAACTAATTTTATGTTTAAAGATTGATCTTTTGTGATACTGTACCCTGCAACTGCACTATCCGTAATACAAGCATCAATCTTTTTCGTATTTACCGCTAATAATAGTTCAGCCTGAGAACCAAAGACTGTAACCTCTTTGATTTTCCCCTCTTTTTGCAGCTTTTGTGCAAATTCAAGAAAAGCTGTACCCTTTTGACCACCAACAACTTTATCTTTTAAATCATCAAGGCCTTTAATAGGAGAATCCTTTAAAACGACAAGTGCTTCACCTTCTGTATACCAAATATTTGTAAAATTGACGATTTTCTCTCGTTCAGGTTTTATATACATTCCGTCCGTTACCATATCAATATTTTTATTATTTAATTCGAGTAACAAATTCTCAAATTTTACTTCTTTCATTTCAACCTTTGGTATACCAAGGCGTTTCCCAATTTCTTTCATAATTTCAGCGTCTATGCCGCTAAATTCCTTTGTATCTTTATCAATAAAGGCAAAAGGTGCATCATTAGATGAACCAACGACCAATACCCCTTTTTTCTTTGCTTCCTCTAAAGTATTACTGACTTTAGTAGAATCATTGTTTCCATCTGAAGAAGCTTTTTCATTTGGACTCCCACAGCCTACTAAAATAATCGAAAGAATCGTTGCTAATAATAATAGTTGAAACTGCTTTTTCATATAAATTCCCCCTAATAGTAAATAATGAATCTACAAAAATCAGACTAGTTTACTATCAAACAGTGATTCGCTTCCCAAGTGTTTCCTCCACTACCTGTTCAAGCACACTTAAACCTTCTTCAAGCTGCTCATTTGTTATCACAATCGGCACTAAAACACGAATACAATTCCCAAATATTCCCGCATTTAAAAGAATGACACCTTTTTGTTGAGCAGCACTAATAATTTGACTAACAATCTCTTTGTTCGGTTCTTTTGTCACAGGATCCTTTACAAATTCAATCGCCACCATAGAACCTAATCCGCGTACTTCGCCGATTTCTGGATACTTTTCTTTCCATGAGTTAAATCTGGTAGTTAAAAGCTTTCCAATCTTTTGAGAGCGTTCATTTAACTTTTCTTCTTCAATGATTTTAATAACCTCAAGAGCCGCTACACAACCAAGTGGACTTCCACCATATGTACCCCCTATTTCACCCGGGTTCGGAGCATCCATAATTTCTGAACTTCCAACAACAGCAGAAATAGGAAGACCAGCCCCAAGGGATTTGGAGATTGTGATTAAATCTGGTACAACATCAAATTGTTCAATCGCAAACATCGTTCCAGTACGAGCAAAGCCTGTTTGAATCTCATCTGCAATAAATAAAATCCCATACTTTTCACAAATTTTCTTTAGACCCTGCATAAAACTTGCAGATGGAACAATAAATCCTCCTTCTCCTTGAACTGGCTCAATAATAAGAGCGGCGATTTCCTCAACTGGTGCTTCAGAAATAAAGAAGTTTTCTAATCGCTGCAGCATTTCTTGATCCAGTTGTTCATTCGTCATACCTTCCGGCTTGCGATAGTAATAAGGATGACCGATCTTATACGTTTCTGGAGCAAATGGTCCAAATTCGAATTTATATGGTTTTACCTTACTCGTTAACGATAAAGTTAAAAGCGTACGTCCATGGTAACCTCTTTCGAAAGAAATAATCCCTTTCTTTCCTGTATATTTACGCGCAATTTTAATCGCATTTTCAACCGCTTCAGCACCACTATTCGCAAAAAAAGCTTTCTTCGCGTGATCACCAGGTGTAATTCGAACTAATTCCTCTGCTAACTTTACATAAGGTTCATACATCATGACATTAAAACAAGTATGGATATACTTATCTAATTGATTTTTTATAGCTTCTACCACTTGAGCAGGTCGATGTCCTACATTTAAGGTACCGATCGCCCCAGCAAAGTCTAGAAAAGTATTGCCATCAATATCTGTCAACAAAGCACCTTCCCCTTGCTCTGCAAATGACAAAACCGTATTAAACGGTCCACGAGGGACAACTGCCTCTTTTCGTTTTAATAATTCCTTTGACTTAGGTCCTGGTATCGTTGTTTTCATTTGAATAAATGACATTTTAAATCCTCCTTTAGTGCACAAAGATTTTATATAATTTATTTTTTTAAATAAAGCTTCTTCTTAATACTATATTTAATAGAAAGTGATTTCTGAAAATAGAACGAACCTATTAGTGTACAATTTTTGTATACAATTTAACTAAAAAAAATAGAGGTTCTTCCTTGTTAGAAGGTGTTCTATTTGAATAGAATATAACACCCCTTTTAGGGTACAATTTTTGTATACAATAGTTCCCAAAAATCAAGTATATTTCTCTATAATTTGGTTAATTGAAAGGGAAGAAGTAAATTTCTTCGAAAAATCGATATCTTTTGTAATCATTGGAATATGATGATAAGCAAGCCTTTTCGCTTCCATTGAATTTTTGGCTTTAATAGCTTCATATAATAAAACATGTTCATTATATACATCAAAGCAATGATCATCTGAAACATCATAAAATGTTAGAATAATGTGAGTTAAAGAAATTATTTTCCTAAGACTATCAAATAAATATGGATTTCCAGAAGCTTCAATAATTTTCATACGAAATTGTTCAATGATAGGAAGAGCTTTTTTAGGTTCATTTTGTTTATAAAGCTCAAGTTCTTGATCTAAACAATTTTTAATAAATTTCAATTGCTGCGTGGTTGCATGAATAGCTGCTAAAGCTGCCGCTTCTGGTTCTAAAATTTGACGAACAAAAAAGATTTGTTCCGCTTCTTTTGGATCAGGACAATATACAAACGCCCCTCGATTTGGAATCATCACAATTAAGGAATCATATTTCAAACGTTGTAATACAGCTCGAATAGGCGTACGACTTACTCCAAAAGCTTCAGCAAGAGAAGTTTCAATTAATTGCGTTCCTGGTAAAAGCTCTGTATTAAAGATGGCCTTTCTTAAAATTTGATAAATTTCTTCTTCACGTACTTTTAATTGTTGCAATATTATACCTCCCTCTGTAAATCTAGGTGAAAAACACAACTTTACATAGAGAATTCAACTCAAATATGGTCGTTATCTTTAAGACATTCTACGATTACAATCTCTAATTCATTTTTGTATTTTGATGAAGTAAATCTGTTTGTTAAAAGCATCATACCATGCTCGTTTATTATTATCAGAATATTTGTAATATTTTCTAACATAGTTTTTTTTAATTTTCTGTTACATTGTTTTTATATCCACATCAATTTGGCTTGACGGTTCAAGCTCATCCATTTCATTAAAGCTGATTTTTCCAGGGTTAACTTTAAAGAATTTTGTGATAATTAGAAGGTAAACAAACCCTATCACAGCCCAGCTAATCCCTACGATGAAAGAATTTTTTTCAAGATTTAACCAAAGGATTGCAATAGCTCCAGCACCTAAAAGAGGCATGATAATGTAATTAAATAATTCTTTTGTCGTTTTATGTTTTTTCTTTCGAACTGCAAAATGAGCGATAACGGATAAGTTTACAAAAGTAAATGCAATTAATGCACCAAAATTAATAAAGCTAGTAGCCGTTCCTAAATCAAAAAAGATCGCTGACAAGGAAACTAAACCAACTATTAATATATTTAAAACAGGCGTTCTTAATTTAGAATGAACATATCCAAATACTTTTTTCGGGAGAATATGATCACGACCCATAACATACAGTAGCCTAGACACACTAGCATGGGAGGAAATCCCTGAAGCGATTACCCCTGCCAGTCCACCTGCTAGAAATACCATTTGAAAGAATACTCCACCCATATATAGAACAATTTCAGGAGAGGAAGCTTCTGGATTTTTAAAATCTGATGGACTCGGAAAAACAGATTGAATAAAATAGGCTGTTACCGTAAACATAATTCCACCTATAAGAGCAGTCAGAAAAATAGCTCGGGGAATTGTTTTTTTAGGATTTGGCGTTTCTTCTGACAACATCGCAACTGCGTCAAAACCTAAATAAGAGAAGCACATCAATGTTGCACCTGCAACAAGGCTCGATATATCTAAGCCTTTTTCATAAAAAGGCTGCAAAGAGAAGAGTGCACCGGTACCCTCACCGTTAAAAAGACCTTTGATTGCCACACTAATAAATAGAACTAATATGATAATTTGAAACAAAACAAGAAAGGTATTAAAATTAGCTGTAAAATTGACGCTTCGTAAATTCAGCAATGTTGTAATGAAAACAAATCCAACAACCCATATCCATTCAGGAAGGCTTGGGAAAAGGGAATGTAGATAAATTTGAAAAATCAAGGCATTCACCATTGGCAAAAATAAATAATCCATTAACGCAGACCATCCAACTACAAACCCTATATGAGTGTTCATTGTTTTTTGCGTATATGTATACGCTGAACCTGCTGTCGGAAACACTTGAATCATTTTTTTATAGCTGACAGCTGTTAACAGCATTGCAACTAACGCAATTAAATAGGCTAATGGGACATGTCCATTTGTAAGTTCAGACGCAATCCCAAACGTATCAAATACAACCATAGGGGTCATATAACCTATCCCCATTAATACAATTTGCCATAATTTCAATGAACGTTTTAATGTAACATTTTGCACGTATCTTCCCCCTTTAAATTAAAAGCTGAATATTATGAAAATTTATCTTGAAATAAGTAATTACGTAAACTATGAATGAACGTCAATCACTATCAGGGATAATATAAAAAGTTTTTACAACCTCTTAATGACTGACTTTCATTCATTTGTTCCTAATCTAAATATATCAATTTTCAAAAACTTGTCTTGTGTTTTGATAGATTTTCTAACATTGTTTTTCACTTAACAAAGGAGCATTAGTTTAATATTAACTAACTTATATTTAAATTTGTTCTAGTACTTTCTTAAAGCTGCTTACTACATGATCTACTTCTTCTTTTGAAATCGTTAAAGGCGGCTCGATACGAATAGTTTTTGAGTTTACAAGGGTTCCTGCTACTAAGATACCTTCATCAAACATTCCTTTAGATAATGCGTAGCCGACTTCATCTTGGTGAAACTCAATCCCAATCATCAATCCTTTTCCTCTAATTTCCATCACTTTATTTTCATGACCTTTGGCAGCTTCTTTTAGTTCATTTAAAAAGTATTCTCCTATTTCAGCAGCACGTTCCGGTAAATTTTCTTCTATTAATACGTTAAAAGTCGCAATCGCTGCTGCACAAGCAAGCGGGTTTCCTCCAAACGTAGTTGTATGCATAAATGGATTGTCAAAAAGACTTTTAAAAACATGCTCTTTCGCAATGATGGCACCAGCTGGCATTACTCCACCACCAAATGCTTTCGCTAAACATAAAATGTCTGGTACAACCTCATATAAATCAGCGGCAAACATTTTTCCTGTTCTTCCCATTCCTGTTTGAACCTCATCAAAAATAAGAATAGCATCATACTGGTCACATAATTCTCGTACTTGTTTCAAATAATTCTCAGGAGGTAGAATAATCCCACCTTCACCTTGGATTGGTTCAAGAATAACTGCTGCCACATCTTCACCTACTAATGCACATGTTTCAAATGTCTTTCTCATCATGTCGATATCTCCAAATGGAACATGACGGAATCCCGGTATTAATGGCAAAAATGGCTTACGGAACATCCCTTTTGCTGTACCTGATAAGGAGCCGAGACTTTTTCCGTGAAAGGATCGAGTAGTTGAAATAAATGTCGTGCGATCGCTATACATTTTAGCTAGCTTTAGGGCAGCCTCCACGCTTTCCGTACCACTATTCGTAAAGAAAGAATATTTTAAATCTCCAGGCGTTACATCCGCTAGAATTTTTGCAAGCATTGCACGAAGTGGATCCAATAAGTCTTGACTATGTAATGCTTGGCGTTTTAATTGGTCTTCAACCGCTTTTACTACTTTTGGATGGCGGTGACCAACATTGTAGATTCCAAAACCACCTAGGCAATCGATATATTTTTTCCCGTTAACATCTGTAAAGCATGAACCTTCATCTGACCATTCTACTGCAGCAAATTGTGTATCAATCGTTACTGTTTTTCGATATTCAAGAAACCCTGGGTTCACATGGTCTCTAAAGCCATTAACTGTTTCTTGTGTTATCCAAGCAGCTTCTTCTTTTGTCACGTCTTGTTTTTCAATTAACTGAAGAACTTTCTGAATATACTCATTCACCTGTGTGTATTTCTCATCCGCATTGTTTTTTACTTCTTTTACTGTTGTACTCATATTAATCTCTCCTCTTATTAATAATTGTCTAGCCCCAGTCCATTCGTCGCTAAACG
>NZ_JBQRKO010000015.1:0-125557 GCF_052318935.1 Niallia sp. 01092
GCGCCTAGCCCCTGTGAAAGATAACCTCTTGTCTCTAAAAGTAAAGAGCACTTTTTGAGCCAAGAGAACATTTTTCTTCGGGGCTGAGCAAGGCGCTTCCGCTTTTCTCATGAAGTTGGCTCGAATGTTTTACAATCTGTTTCTTGACTGCTATCAGCCTGTTTGCCAGTATGACTGACTACATAAATCTTTTCTGCTGCACATAAATTTCCGTCTGCCCAATATGAACAGTTATTCACTTCGCATAAAACGTCTTTTGCCAAAGTAATCATCTCCTAGATTTGAATTAGCTCATTTTTCTTAAATTGAAAAACGAAAAGGAAAGAATTACTCCAAGGTCTTAGAAGGAATAATTCTATAATAGTATAGGTAAAAAGGATAAAATACATACAGTAATTTCAAACGTAATGATTACTTTTTTGTTTCTTTTTGTAAATATTTTTTATCATGCATAAAAAGCTTCCAAAACAAATAAAATCCTGGAAATAGAATGATAAATCCTGCAATATAAGTAGCAAATATAGCATGAAAAGAATCAGGGTCAGTAAAAGCTGATGTAATGGTTACTTCAGGATAAACAATAAAGGGAAGATGTGCTTTGCCATATACATAACTAGCAAGTAAATATTGTAATGTGATCGAAATAATGGCTAGTCTTGGCATTCCTTTTATGCCTTTATTTTTACGAGAAGGCAAAAATAGTGCGATGCTACCGATTACAAAAAGGAGCAAGGATAATGATAACATCAGAAAATCGTCCATCATTTTCTGATAAATCCAATTAGCATCTTGCTTTAATGTAAACAAAGTAAATACAGCCATCAATATAGAAATCGGTCCAAGTATGATCGCATCTCTTCTAAAAACACGATAAGCCTCAAATTCAGATGAAACATTTGAATAATCGGCTAATAAAAGGGAGGATAAAAATAAGGTGCTGCTTAAAGCAAAACCAAAAAAAGCATACTCATTCCAACTTGTAAACAATCCAACTAAATCAAGCGATTGTTTATCAGAAGAGAAGTCGACATATCCTCCATGTGTAATAGGCAAAACGCTTAATAAAATGCCTGGAATCAACATTCCAGATACGCCTGAAATATAGGTAAGCGGCTTTCGATACTCATGGGCAATATTAGCAAAAACGAGAAAGGCACTTCTAATTGCTAAAAGAAGCAAAATAGCACTTCCTGGAATTAATAAGACGGTTCCGAGTGTATAAGCTGCTGTTGGAAACATGCTAAAAACAGCAACAACTATCGCTACAATAAATGTATTTGTAACCTCCCATGTCGGAGAAAGATAACGATTGGCGATATTTGTCGCACGCGTTTTTTCTTTATTGATATAAACCATGGACCAAAAGCCTGCTCCAAAGTCCATCGTTGCCATGATGCTATAAATAAATACAAAGCCCCAAAGGACAGTAATAGCTAATAATGAATCGGTCATTTTGATCACTCCTTAACTGTTAGATCCAAACAGAGGAATTTCTTTGTCTTTAGCCGCATGTAAATCATTCAGTACAGTGTTTTTACGGAAATAATAAATTAAGACAAAGGAAACGGAAACCGCCAATATAAGATATACGATTAAAAATAAAATAAATAATAAAGCTAAATTTCCAGAAGAAGTAACAGAGTTTGCTGTGGGCAATACACGATAAATCGTCCAAGGCTGACGACCTGTACATGCAAATATCCACCCACACTCGATGCTAACTAAAGCTAAAGGGCCGGAAAAAACAAAAATCCACAACAAAAATTTAGGGAAGCGTTCTTTTTTTAATAGAAATTTCCACGCTAATGATGCAAAAGCAAGTAAAATTAAAAAGGAACCAATTCCGACCATTGCATTAAAAAGTGTATGAATAAATAATGGTGGCCATAATTCTTCTGGAAAATCATTTAGTCCTGTCACAACGGTATCAAAGCTATTTCCTGCTAAAAAACTTAATGCCCAAGGAATTTCAATCGCACCTTTTATTTCGCGGCTTTCTTTATCGGTAAACCCACCAATAGCTAATGGAGCATGTGATTGTGTTTCAAAAAGCCCTTCTGCCGCCGCGAGCTTCTCAGGTTGATACTCATACAGCTTTTGAGCAGCTTCATGTCCATTAAGTGCAGTTAATAATGAAAAGATTCCGCCGATAATTAAACTTAAAATCAATGCTTTTTGATGGAATTGAAAAACACGAGAACCAAAAGTATGTCTCATCATTTTAACAGCTGAAACAGATGCGACAGCAAAAGCGCCAGTAGTATAAGCACTCATTGCTACATGCCCGGCAGATACAAAAAAGGTTGGGTTGAAAAATGCTTTCCATGGATTTACATCTGTAACCTCGTTTCCATTCATCCGGAAACCTTGAGGGGTTCCTTGAAAGGCATGGACATTTGTAATCAAAATGGCTGATGCAAGTGCTCCGGTTGCAACTAATATTAAACTTGCAATTCGTGCCCATGGAGGAATTCTTTCTGCCGCATACACATAGATAGACATAAATAACGCTTCGATAAAAAAAGCATAAATTTCAATCTGAAACGGCAATGCCATCACTTTTCCGATTACTTCCATAAAGCCAGGCCATAATAAGGAAAGCTGCAGACCTGCAATCGTTCCTGTTGGTATTCCAACACCTAATAATATGCCAAAGGTTTTCGTCCATCTTTTTGCCATAATGACATAATCTAAATCTTTTGTTTTTTGATACAATAATTCAGCGGTCAGCATCATAAGAGGTAATCCAACGCCAATGGTCGCAAAGATAATATGAAATCCCATTGTCGTGCCAAACATACTTCGTGCTATAACTAAATGATCCATTTAAATCTTCCCTTCCTATGTCTTCTCCTATTTATAAGTATTTTCAGGAATTTGAATATTTATGTAATTTCTTCCTGTAATTTAGCGGAAAAATATAACAAAATGTATTGTTAAAGAAAAAGTTTGGTGTAATAGTTATTCTAAAGTTGTGTAATAGCGATTTTTTTTTTACTATAAACTTAGATTGTTTTTTAGATCCTTTTAATAAGTGGATGGAAAAAAGTTCAATAGGGTCTTAAATAATGAATAGGTTTTTATAAAGGGGATGGAATGGATGACTATTTTAGAAGAGATTTTGACTCATAATGAAAAATTTGTTAGTGAACATAGATACGAACGCTATATTACGACAAAATTTCCGAATAAAAGAATGGTTATTTTAACATGTATGGATACTCGCCTATTAGAACTTTTACCTCAAGCGTTAAACCTTGCAAACGGTGATGTTAAAATTATAAAAAATGCCGGAGCGGTTGTTGTTCATCCATTAGGAAGTATTATGAGAAGCATTCTTGTCGCTGTATATGAATTAAAGGCGGATGAAGTGTTGGTTATCGGCCATCATGATTGTGGCATGAGTGCATTAAATGCAGATGATATGATAGGCAAGATGAAAGACAGAGGAATTTCAGAGGATACATTAAATACGATTCAAAATACAGGAGTAAATTTAGAAAAATGGTTAACTGGATTCAATTCTGTATCAGAAAGTGTTTTTCATAGTGTAAGTATGATAAAAAATCATCCCCTACTTCCTAGTGAAGTGCCGGTACATGGATTAGTAATTGATCCGAAAACAGGCAAATTAGATTTAGTAGTAGATGGATATAAAGGCAAAAAATAAATATTACGAATGATGATGTTTTTTTCTTGGCCATTCGTCAGGAACTGGGTCGATTCCGCCTGGATGAAAAGGATGGCATTTTACGATTCTTTTGATCGTTAAGAAACCACCTTTTAAAGCGCCATATTTTCTTATCGCTTCTAATCCATAAGAAGAGCAGGTCGGATAAAAGCGGCAAGTAGGCGGTGTAAGGGGAGAAATTATTTTTTGATAAAATAGAATAAGGATGATAAATATTTTTTTCATGGATATTTTCCTTTCCAAATAAATCGTGTTTCAACACTCTGAGTATATCATGGCTAGCTTTAATAAGAAAAATAATAAATAAAATATAAGTACGATTCCTATAAGAATAAATATAATAATAATTAAGTTGATGTAATTACTTGGTATTTGCGTTATAATGAAGTGATGAAATGAGAAAAGCAGAAGCGCCTTGCACATCGTAGTACGATAGGCTGCTTGCGCTAGACAAAAAAGGAGTTGTTTTCGAATGCCTTCAGTAGAAAGCTTTGAATTAGATCATAATGCGGTAAAAGCACCGTATGTTAGACATTGTGGAGTCCATAAAGTAGGTAGCGATGGACTAGTAAATAAATTTGATATCCGTTTTTGCCAGCCTAATAAACAAGCAATGAAACCGGATGTAATCCATACACTTGAACATTTATTAGCTTTTAATATTCGTGAGCATGTAGAAAAATATGATCATTTTGATATTATTGATATTTCTCCGATGGGGTGTCAAACAGGATATTATTTAGTAGTGAGCGGCGAACCTGCAGTAGAAGAAATCATTGATCTTTTAGAAGATACGATGAACGCTGCAATTGAAATCACCGAAATTCCTGCGGCCAATGAAAAGCAATGCGGCCAAGCGAAACTTCATGACCTAGAAGGTGCTAAAAAATTAATGCAGTTCTGGTTAAAACAAACTAAAGAAGATTTAAAGCAAGTATTTGCTTAAACTAAAAAAAATGAATGGACGGCTGCGCTGTCCATTCATTTTTTTGTCTCTCTTTTTTAGAATTAAAAAGGTTATATAAAAAAATAGAATAATATGGTAATGTAGGAGTGGAAGAATAAAGAGAGATAGGGGAATTAGATAAAATGGAAGACCTACATATTGGCATGCTGCTTTTTTTAATTATTGCTGGATTTATAGCAGCATTTATTGATTCAGTTGTTGGCGGAGGTGGTTTAATTTCATTGCCGGCGCTATTATTTACGGGACTACCTCCACAAATTGCGTTAGGAACAAATAAATTAGCTTCTACTATGGGATCGTTAACAAGCTCGATTTCATTTTTTCGGCATGGGAAAATTAATAAAGCATTGATGATAAAATTATTGCCTTTATCCATTATTGGTTCAGCGATAGGGGTATATGTTGTTCAAAAAATTCCTTCAGAGAAACTAAAGCCAATTATTTTAATCATATTAATTGTTGTAACTATTTATACGTTAACGAAAAAAGATTGGGGATTATCCTCTACATTCAATGGCATGACTATCAAAAAAGTGATTTTTTCTGTTGGAATGGTTACATTAATTGGATTTTATGATGGTTTTCTAGGGGGAGGAACAGGCTCTTTTTTTCTGTTTGTATTTTTATTAATGGGTTTTGACTTTGTCGAATCTGCGGGAAACGCAAAAATATTAAATTTCGGAAGTAATTTAACAGCATTAGTCGTATTTTTTTATTATGATTCGGTTTATTACCAATATGGAATACCGATGGGGCTTGCAATGGTTGCAGGTGCTTTTATCGGTTCAAAAGTAGCCATTAAAAAGGGGTCATCTTATGTAAAAGGATTGTTTGTTCTTGTTTCAATTGTGTTGATTGGGAAAAATATTTATGATCACTTTTTTTCTTAGTTTGGCTGGAGTGATCCTGTTTTAAAGCAGCAGCTATCACGCTGCTGCTAAAATCGAACATAATTACTTATTAATGTAAATTGCGTGGTGAAAATACGACGCTCCTTTGTTCGCGATAATCTTCTTTGGCAAATTTTCCTTTTAAGCCTTCGATTAAATATAGACCCATTAGGTCATAAAGTTCTTGTTCATTTAATTCTTGAATGATATGTAATAAATCCTCTCTTGTCATTTCCTCTAAAAAAGCAAAAGCGAGCATATCAATATCTTCTTCATCACCGGTTAATTTATGTTTATATAAATTGTAAAGTTCTTCAACTAGCTTCATTCTTCTAACCTCCTTATGCATCCCTGAATAATTAGTTGTTTTTTTGTAATCGTTTTAATTATTGTATCACGATATCATGAAATAAGTATTGTAGTATCAACCAATTTAAAATTATCCCAATCATACGGGCAGTATGTCCGCTGATGGAAGTTTCACCTTATTATATCCTTTTTTGTTAATATAGTTACAACCCTTTTGATTGAAAATATGTTCCATTCATTTTCTTTTTTTAACACAATTACGATCATTTGTATAGAAATTAAGATGGAATCGTGTAAAAATATAACAAACATGATGAATGTGAGGAGCTTGATGGATACATTTTATGACTTTTATGGTTCGAAGGTGACCTTTTCCTTTCAAAAAGAAGAATTTCCCACAAAAGCTGAACATGTTATTGTTATTTGTTATATGAGAGGGAAGTGGTTATTAACACAACATAAAAAACGGGGACTGGAATTTCCTGGAGGTAAAGTTGAGTGTGGAGAATGTATAGAAGATGCAGCAAAAAGGGAAGTGTATGAAGAAACGGGAGCAATCATCCAAAACATGCATTGGATTGCTCAGTATCAAGTACACCTTAAAAATAACTATTTTGTAAAAGCTGTTTATTTTGCAGTGGTCGATAAGTTGATGAAAAAAGAAGATTATTTAGAAACAAATGGCCCAATTTTAATAGAAGATTCTGATTTAGAACAACGATGGAATGACCAATTTAGTTTTATTATGAAAGATAATGTTATGAAATTATGCTTGAGCAAAATAAAAGAAGAATTTTATTTGCTGTAACTGTTATTTTGGAGATGAATAGAATTGGTACGTGGAAACAAAAGTTAAAGAGATGTTTTAGCCCAAATAAAATGAGAGCTACATGTTAAAAGAGGGAAAAGAGGTGCTAGTATTTTAATGAATAATGGAGATATTGTAGAGAAACTAAAATTTCCTTCTCCTCATCCATTTATAGAATTATTTATCGTTACTTATTACGCAGACGGGCTAAAAATAAAAGGATTACTTGCAGAACCAAAAAATGAGGATACATATGAAGGCTTTCTTTATTTAAGAGGTGGCATCAAAAATGTAGGCAAAGTAAGACCTGGAAGAATTGTACAATTCGCATCAGAAGGATTTATTGTGTTCGCTCCTTTCTATCGGGGCAATCAAGGAGGAGAAGGCAACGAAGACTTTGCTGGAGAAGATCGTATGGATGCGATTGCTGCATTTGCTTTATTAAACAATCACGAACGCGTTAAACATGTTCACGTATTTGGTTTTTCAAGAGGCGGTGTAATGGCACTGCATGTTGGATTATATTGCCCGGCAGCATCGATTGTTACATGGGGTGGTGTAAGTGATATGGTCCTTACATATCAAGAACGGAAAGATTTGCGAAGAATGATGAAAAGGGTGATTGGCGGAACGCCAACTAAATATCCAGATAGATATAAAGAGCGTACACCATTATTTCATTTAAATAACATAGCTGCTCCAACCTTGATAATACACGGTATGTTAGATAAAAATGTTTCAATAGAACATAGCTATCAATTAGAAAAGGGGCTGAAAACAGTGGGGAAAGAAGTAGAAACATGGTATTTTCCTGAATATACACATTATTTTCCTCCTTCAATCAATAGAAAAGTTGTGACGAATCTATCTAGATGGATGAAAAAACAAACAATAAAAGAATCATAAAAACTAAGTAATAGAAGGGAGAATATCAAATGGGGATGCCTTTAGAATTAAATACAATGATTGTCACAAAAGGGAAGGAACAAAGGGTGAAAGATAACTTTTTTATTTTACAAAAAGAAGAATATCGTTTGTACCCTATGCATATCCCTGTAGAAGTTAGAAAAACAAAATCCGGTGAACGAATCGGTACAGCTACCATTGAGAAATTAGAATGGGAAAATGGGAAAACAACTATTTTATATCAACTCATTGCATTAAATTCAACAAATTAAAATAATCTAAAATAAAATCATTGACATAAATTAAAGGAATACGATATTATTTTAATTTGAACGGATACTCTCTTATCCTGAGCTGGTGGAGGGACTGGCCCGATGAAACCCAGCAACCTACTATGTGAAGAAAATAGGCTGCAACATTTAATATATGTGCTTGTTCAAATAAGGAACAGCCTCGATATGTTTGATGTGACAGACATTCTCTTAGGAAAGGTGCTAACCTGAAGCAAGGACTATATTTCCTTGAACGATAAGAGTGAAAGGTGCGAATCGATTTGCTTTCAACCTTTTCACTATGAAAAGGTTTTTTGTATGCAATCTGATAAACTATCTTTTATAAAATGTATATTTTCGATGTGTGTTTTTACAAAGAGATGGGCAACTGAGTTTCTTCCAATGGATGTTTACAATGGCTATCTCGGGATAAAAACAGCATGTTTACTTCATACTATCTAGGGATGAGTACCGTGTCAACCAGAGGTTTGTAGGGATGGATTCTCAAAACGAAAAGACCTCGCTTTTATTTTTCGATAAATAAGGAGGAAATCAGATGTCAACAAAACGTCGCTTGTTCACTTCTGAATCGGTAACTGAAGGTCACCCAGATAAAATTTGTGATCAGATTTCAGATGCTATTTTAGACGCTATTCTGGAAAAGGATGCTAATGCTCGTGTAGCTGCAGAAACATCTGTTACAACTGGATTAGTATTGGTTGCAGGAGAAATTTCAACATCTACTTATGTAGATATCCCAAAAATTGTACGTGAAACGGTGAAAGAAATCGGTTATACTCGTGCAAAATATGGTTTTGATGCAGAAACTAGTGCAGTATTAACATCAATAGATGAGCAATCTGCTGATATTGCATTAGGGGTAGATCAGGCTCTAGAAGCACGTGAAGGAAAAATGACAGACGAAGAGATTGAAGCAATTGGTGCTGGTGACCAAGGTTTAATGTTCGGATTTGCTTGTAATGAAACAAAAGAATTAATGCCACTTCCTATCTCATTAGCACATAAACTATCAAGAAGATTAGCAGAAGTTCGCAAAGAAGAAATACTTCCATACCTTCGTCCAGACGGTAAAACACAAGTAACGGTGGAGTACGATGAAAATAATCAACCTGTTCGGGTTGATACGATTGTTATTAGTACACAACACCATCCGGAAATAACATTAGAACAAATTCAGCGCAATATAAAAGAACATGTCATTAACGCTGTTGTACCAGCGGAATTAATTGATGAACATACAAAATATTTTATTAATCCAACCGGCCGTTTTGTTATTGGTGGACCTCAAGGAGATGCAGGTCTAACTGGTCGTAAAATCATTGTTGATACATACGGTGGTTATGCTCGTCATGGCGGCGGAGCTTTTTCTGGTAAAGATCCAACAAAAGTGGACCGTTCTGCAGCATATGCTGCTCGTTATGTGGCAAAAAATATTGTTGCAGCAGGTCTAGCTGATAAAGCAGAAGTACAGTTAGCCTATGCAATTGGTGTAGCGCAGCCAGTGTCTATTTCAATTGATACATTTGGTACTGGAACCGTTTCAGAAGATAGTCTTATTGAAGCTGTTCGTGAACATTTTGATTTGCGTCCTGCTGGAATTATTAACATGCTTGATTTACGTCGCCCGATTTATAAGCGAACGGCAGCTTACGGTCATTTTGGCCGCAGTGATGTCGACTTGCCATGGGAGCGTACAGATAAAGCGGATATTCTAAAAAATGCTGTTGTAGCTAAATAATAGAGCAAGAAACTTAAAGGGAGATGCATAAAGGTGCGTCTTCTTTTTTAAAGGCTGTTTTCGTTCGGTTTTCCGAGGCTTACCACACGCTTTCCGCGGGGCGAGCGCCGAGCCTCCTCGTTGTGGGGTCTCGCCTGTCTCGCTAATCCCGCAGGAGTCGTGCGGACGCCTCTCTTAACCAACATGATGGTCGTTTTCAAATTCTCTATACCATTTTTATCCTACTAAATATAAGGTTTTACCTATAATTATTTAATAAAACACTTCTTCAGGGGCCTCGCATACGCTCCTGTGGGGTCTCCATTAAAGCAGAACAAAATAAAGGAAAAAGTCCAAGTTTTGTCCAAGTGACGGCTTATAAAAGACAAAGTGATGGTGAAATAAGGAATAAATAGGGGCTGAACAAGACGCCCTGCTCTTTTCTTGTACTAATACAGTGTAACCCCTATTTTTATTTTGCGTCTAATATTATGTGAACATCCTCTAATAGGTATCCCGAATAATTTATGATACAATAGAAAACACTAGATAGTTAATGTAAAGTAAATTATTTACATTAATGTTGTTGCATAAAAGTAGAGGAAGCAATTATTGCTTTTAGAAACTTATACTGACAATTTTTTAAAGCAGGAATATCCTATAAAAACAACGATAACAAATGAATGGAGAAGGTGAGCAGTATGTGTGGTTTTGTAGGCTGCGTACATGAAAAAGCACAAAACTTTCAAACAGAACAAAAAGAACTATTTGCAGAAATGAATAGAATTATTACCCATCGTGGTCCTGATGATGAAGGGTACTATTATGATCAACATATACAGTTTGGATTTAGAAGATTAAGCATTATTGACATTGAAAGTGGGCATCAGCCATTAACATATGAAAATGAGCGCTATTGGATCATATTTAATGGAGAAGTTTATAATTACTTAGAAATTAGAGAAGAGCTTATAAAAGCAGGTTTAACATTTCAAACGAATTCCGATACAGAAGTGATTATTGCGCTGTACAGCCATGAAAAAGAAAAAGCAGTGGAAAAACTGCGTGGCATGTTCTCTTTTGTCATTTGGGATAAACAAGAGGAAACGTTATATGGAGCTCGTGATCCATTTGGCATTAAACCTTTCTTTTATTATAATGATGGCGAAAAAACATTTTTTGCATCGGAAAAGAAAAGCATTTTAATGGCATTAGAAAAGGATGTTTTAAACGAAGAATCACTTCAACATTATTTAACTTATCAATTTGTTCCAGAACCTGACACGATGTCAAAAGGAATAAAAAAATTAGAGCCAGGCCATTATTTTACGAAAAAAATCGGATCGCCAATGGAGATCAAACGTTATTGGAGAGCAGCTTTCCAGCCTGTTAACAAAACAGAAGATGAATTTGTCAAAGAAATAAAAGATGTTTTGTTTGATAGTGTTAAAATACATATGAGAAGTGATGTACCAGTTGGTTCGTTCCTTTCAGGAGGGATTGATTCATCGATCATTGCAAGTATTGCAAAAGAATTTCATCCAGCCATTAAGACTTTTTCTGTAGGTTTTGAGCATAATGGCTTTAGTGAAATAGATGTAGCAAAAGAAACAGCGGATAAACTAGGAGTAGAAAATATCAATTATGTTATCTCTCCAGAAGAATACATGAATGAAATTCCAAAAATTATGTGGCATATGGACGATCCTTTAGCTGATCCTGCATGTGTGCCGTTATATTTTGTTGCAAGAGAAGCGCGCAAACACGTGACAGTGGTTCTGTCAGGTGAAGGGGCAGATGAATTATTTGGTGGATATAATATTTATCGTGAACCACAATCTTTGGAAATGTTTAATAAAATACCAAAAGTCGGGAAATCAATGTTGCGTACGATAGCAACAATGCTTCCTGAAGGGGTAAAAGGAAAAAGCTTTATTGAACGTGGTGTAACGCCAATGGAAGAACGTTACATTGGGAATGCAAAAATGTTCACAGAAGAAGAAAAGCAACAATTATTATCCGTTTACCATCATAACTTGCATTATACGAATATTACTAAACCACTTTACAACGAAAGCATAGGATATGATCCTGTCGATAGAATGCAATTTATTGATATTCATACATGGATGCGTGGAGATATATTATTAAAAGCAGATAAAATGACGATGGCACATTCATTAGAATTACGTGTACCGTTTTTAGATAAAGCTGTTTTTGATGTCGCTTCTAAAATTCCAACAAGTTTAAAGACGGCCAACGGAACAACAAAATATATTTTACGTAAAGCAGCAGAATCTTTTGTACCAGAACATGTGCTAAACCGTAAAAAATTAGGGTTTCCTGTTCCAATTCGCCATTGGTTAAAAGCGGAAATGAATGACTGGGCTAAAAATATCATTAAAGAAAGTGGTACAGATCATCTATTAAATAAAGCTGTTATTTTGCAGTTGTTAGAAGACCATTGCCAAGGAAAAGCAGATAATAGCCGCAAGATTTGGACAGTATTAATGTTTATGGTATGGCATAGCATTTATATAGAAAAAAAATATTCCTTCGAAGAGGAATATGTAAAAAAAGTACAAGCTGTTAGGAATTAATATAGGTAATAGCTTGACTTCCCATTTGCACCCAGGATTCTTGAAAATCTTTTATGGGTGCTTTTTTATTTTTTTTACCAGTGAGTGGATCATTAAAATAAATATAATCATCATCATAACCGGTCAGTAAAACAGAGTGTTCAGATTTAGTTATTTTAATAGTGCTGTTTGGTGTAATCCACGTTTGGAACTGATTATCCGACAGCTTTTTATATTTTGTATTAGTAATAACCCAGACTGGACGATTATCGGAAAGATGAGTTTTTAGCTTGTCAAAATCGGAGCCAGTTAAATCTACGATTAAGTTTGGCAAATAGTTATTGGCTAGTTTAGCAATCGGTTTGTGGTAAACACCAAAGCCTGGTTCCTTTATAGAATACATATTGCCTACAAATCCATTATTCGGATGGCCATAATATATTTTCCCGTTTATTTGTTTATAAGGAGTAGAATCTTTTGTTATTTCTTCCGCAAGTGTCATTTTGTCGACATCTATACCTGCATATTGAAGCAGCATAGCTAGGCTTGTTACTTCACAGCCCCTTGGAAGCTCTGGCAATTGACGAATAACGGGAGCGTTTAAATGCACACTTGGTTTTACTGAAGCGGTGCTTTCTTTTTTTTCATTTTCTTTTGTTGCTTGTATCGTTATTTCTTTTGCGAAGGCAATTTCATTTTTGTCTTTGAATTTAAGCACGTAGATGCTGGCAGCTGTTACGAGAAGAATTAATGAGAAAATAATCCCTTTTAACAATATGGTCAGCTTTTTTTGAATATATAAAAATAGAAGGACCAATAATCCTATCATAGAATATAAAATAATTGCATTTGAGTTCATCGTTTCACCTATTTAGTTTTTTATAAAATTATTTCGGTTTATGGACGAAAATGTTGAAGTAAATAGGCAAAGTTACCTATGGCATTCTCACATAAATCGTCAATGTAATCATACCTTCTTTTTTTGAAGTTTGTAAATAAAATAATATTCTAGCAGTTAGTAGAAGAACAATCATGTGTTAACGTCAATTAAGTTAATAATATTCGATTGTATTATTGCAATAATTTATTAAATCTTAGGGAAAGATAGAGAGATAAAGTCCATAGGTTCTTCCTGTTTGTAAAAGTATAGGACCTGCTACATAATAAAAAAAAGAGAAAATGGAAGAATTGGAATGGGGGACAGTTATGTGGAAATGGGAAGCAGAAGGCGAAGCAAAAGCGGTCATCGTTATTGTTCATGGTGCAATGGAGCATCATCGAAGATATGGCTGGCTAATTGAAATGTATCGATTATCTGGCTTTCATGTTGTGATGGGTGACCTCCCTGGGCAAGGAATGACAACAAGATCGAGAAGAGGCCATATTGAATCATTTGATGAATATACAACAGAGATAAAGGATTGGATTCAAGCAGCATATCAATTTGAATTGCCAGTTTTTTTATTAGGTCATAGTTTAGGGGCATTAGCATCTGTACGATTGCTGCAGCAAGAAAAATTAAAGGTGGCAGGGTTAATTTTATCTTCGCCTTGTCTTGGGCTAGTTGAATATCCAAATAAGCTTTTAAACGGTCTTTCCTTGGTTTTAAATAAAATAATACCTACCTTTCGTTTGAAGACAGGCTTAACGATTGATATAGCTACTAGGAATGAATCAATCCGTGAAATCGACAACAATGATACATTATATATTACAAAAGTTTCGGTTAGATGGTATCGAGAAATGCTTACTGCTATTAAGTTTGCCTTTACAGAAGTGGACAAAACACAAGATCTCCCTTTATTGTTAATGCAAGGAGGAGGAGACTTAGTGGTAGATAAAAAAATGGTAAAGAACTGGTTTAATATGGTACCATTATCTGAAAAGAGATATAAAGAATGGCCAAAATGTTATCACGAAATTTTTAATGAACCGGAAAGAGAAGAAGTATTTGAATATGCAAAGGATTTTATTATTAGTCAATTAAAATCTATTGGGTATATTGTATAAGTGAGGTTTTTTATATGTCAGTACCAATTATGCCACTATCTTTACTGTCAAAAGTATATTTGAAAGTGTTTCCTGTCGTCCATAAAGAGTTAAAATACTGGACTGATAGAGCAAGCTCAATACCAAACATAGAGCTTCGAAAACAAGCTTTAGCAAGTATTGAACAAAAGACCTTTCATTGTGAAGGCGGATCGATTATGGCACTTATTGCAAAGGAAAACTATAAAGATGCGATAAAATTTATTGTTGCCTATCAGACAATCAGTGATTATTTAGACAATTTATGTGACCGCAGTACATCGTTAGATCCGGAAGACTTCTCCGCGCTGCATGAATCGATGAGGCATGCGTTAACATTGGATGCAAATCCTAATAACTATTATCGTTTGAGAGAAGATCAAGATGATGGCGGATATTTATATGATTTAGCAAAAACATGTCGCGACGCTCTATCGAAGCTTGATAATTATATACATATAAAGGACCATTTACTAGAGCTTTGCGGCTACTATTGTGATCTGCAAATTCATAAGCATGTTATCGTGGAAGAAAGAATTCCTAGATTACGGTCTTGGTTTGAGCGAAATAAGCATCTAATCCCTGAAATGGAATGGTATGAATTCTCGGCTTGCTCTGGGTCTACTTTAGGAATATTTTGTTTAGTTTCCTATGCGTACCGAAAAGATTTTGAACCAGCTTATGCATTATCTATTCGTGATGGCTATTTTCCATATATTCAAGGTTTACATATATTATTAGATTATTTTATCGACCAAGAAGAAGATAGAATTGGTGGAGATTTAAACTTTTGTTTTTATTATAAAGATGAAAAAGAACTATTTAGTCGATTAAAATATTTTGTTGCCGAAGCAGATAAACACACAAACACACTGCCTCATCAGCAGTTTCATAAATTAATAAACAGAGGCTTATTAGGCGTTTATTTATCAGATGAAAAAGTCAATAAACAACAGAATATCCGAAAACTGGCAAAAGAAATAATTAAAACATCTGGCCCAATCGGTTACTTTTTTTATTTAAATGGAAGAGCCTATCGGAAGTTCCAGAAAATAGTTCCTGCAAGTATAGTGAAAGCGATGATAAAGTAAAACTTTTATAAAGTGAACCTTCCATTTGAGGATTTTCTCATCCTCAAATGGAAGGTTCATTTATTTTCGTCTAGGAAATTATAAACGAAATGGGATGTGGATAACTCGGCGGTTGTGTCCGCATCTAGCTCCAGCGCCTAGCTCTTGTGAAAAATAACCCCATGCCTCTAAAAGTAAAAAGCACTTTTTGAGTCATGTGAACATTTTTCTTCAGAGCTGTTCAAGGCGCTTGCGCTTTTGTTCTTTTTTGTATTTTTTTCGTTTAAAAATTACAAAAATTCTGTTTATTTGATATAATTGAAATATAATTTAACAAAAATGCTAGGGGTGCTGATTGGCTGAGAGGTAGAAAACCGACCCTTTGAACCTGATTTGGTTAAAACCAACGTAGGGAAGCATTAGATGAAAAGAATGACTCTATTTATCTATGCTCACCTATGCACATGCAGGCGGGCATTTTTTAATTTGGCTATGTTAAAGCTCATTGTTGATTTTGGCACGATGTTGATTGTGAGACTCCTGCGGGAAAAGCGAGTCAGAGGCCCACAGGCGTAAAGCGCCGAGGAGGCTCCCGGACCGCCTGCGGAAAGCGAACGCCTAGAACGGAAATCAACAGGCAAGTTTAACAGAGCCTTTAATTTAAAAAAATGGGATAGGAGTGTATTAAAATGAGCTTTTATGATGTTTTTACAAAAGTAAAGGATTTACCTTATTCACAGTTGTTTACAAACGTTACATCAGCTGAAGTGGAGCGTGTTTTAAAAAAAGATTGTTTAACAGAAAAAGACTTCTTTTTATTACTTTCACCTGCAGCGGAAAAATATATAGAAAGGATGGCACAAAAAGCTCATCAATTGACTGTTCAGCATTTTGGCAAAACGATGCAGCTATTTCTCCCGTTATATATATCTGATTATTGTGTAAATACATGTAAGTATTGCAGCTTTAGCTTTAATAATGATTTTCCGCGACGTAAATTAACACTAGAAGAGGTGGAAAAAGAAGCGAAAGCGATTGCTGATATGGGGATTAAACATATTATTCTTTTAACGGGAGAATCGCTAATTCATTCTTCTGTTTCGTATTTAAAAGAAAGTGTAAACGTGTTAAAAAAATATTTCTCTTCTATAGGGATAGAAATTCAACCTCTTGAAACGAAAGATTATCAGGAATTAGCGGATTGCGGCATAGATAGTTTAACCGTGTACCAAGAAGTGTATCAAGAAGAAATTTATCGAGAGCTTCATTTAAAAGGGCCAAAAAGAAATTTTCGTTACCGCTTAGATACACCAGAAAGAGGAGCAATGGCTGGTTTTCGAAATGTAAATATTGGTGCACTGCTCGGCCTGCATGATTGGAGATTTGAAACGTATATGACTGGATTGCATGCAAACTATTTACAAAATAACTATTTAGAAACCGAAGTGGGAGTTTCTTTTCCAAGAATGCGGCCGCATGCAGGAGATTATCAACCGAATGATATCGTCACAGATAAAAACCTGGTTCAAGCAATGCTTGCTATGCGATTATTTTTGCCTCGAGCAGGTATTGCGTTGTCTACACGTGAAACTTCAGAACTTCGCAATTACTTAATACCATTAGGTGTAACAAAAATGTCAGCAGCTTCCTCAACGGTAGTAGGTGGATATACAAAAAAAGATTCGAGAAAAAGTCAATTTGAGATTTCAGATGACCGTTCTGTAGAAGAAATAAAAAAATTATTAAAAAAAAGCGGCTATCAACCAGTTGTGAAAGATTGGGAAAAGGTGAAATAATTATTCTGCATTTGAATATTTGTTTGCTATGCATGAACGAGAGAATTGTTCGGATAGAAATTCCATTAAAAAGTGGAACTATAGAAAAAGGTGTTGCCTAAATCTAAATAGGAAAACACCTTTTGTATTGTTACCTTTTTTCTATAGCAATTATAAACGGAGGATTGTTCACTTGATTCATAAACCGATACTGCAAGACATGGGCAGTTTGCTGGTCGATTGTTTCTACATAGGATAAAAGCTCATCCCTTTCCAGCTGACCTTCTGGGTGGCCATGATAAATGACCAATATAATAATGCCTTCAGGTGCCATTATATCCAGCAAATGTTCGATTGCAGAAATTGTGTTGTTGGCTGTTGTTACAATCGATTTATCTCCTCCTGGCAAATAACCAAGATTAAAAATCGCAGCGGTTACTTTTCCGTGATGGATTGCTGGAATAATTGTTTTTAGTTGTTCATGCCCACATAATGAAAGGGTCGCAACTTCATTTAAGTTGTTTTCTGTTAATCTTTTTTCCGTTGCGGCTAGTGCATCTTGTTGAATATCAAAACTGAACACTTTTCCTGTTTCGCCAACAAGCTTTGCTAAAAATAATGTGTCGTGGCCATTTCCCATCGTAGCATCAACAGCAATATCGCCCGTTGTGATGCTTTTCTCCAATAAGGATCGAGCAAATGGGAGGATTCTTTCTAACTTCATATAGATACCTTCTTGTTTGTTTTGTAGTATTTTCCTTGCCAGCTGTTTCGTCGCTTTAACTCTGCATCAATGCTATTTAGTACTTCCCATTTATTTACACTCCACATTGGACCAATCATTAATTCAATCGGTCCATCTCCGGTGATACGATGAATGATCATTTCAGGTGGTAAAATTTCTAATTGATCACATACTAATGATACATATGCCTCAAATTCAAGAAACTTCAGCATGCCTTTTTCATATTGTTTCACCATTGGTGTCCCTTTTAATAAATGAAGCAAATGAATTTTGATTCCTTGAACGTCCAACTGACTAACCGCACGAGCAGTCTCCATCATCATGTCATTTGTTTCTAATGGCAGGCCATTAATGATATGGGAGCATATCCGGATATTATGTTTTCTTAATTTATTAACACCTTCAACATAGCAGGCAAAGTCATGGGCACGATTAATGAAATCGCCTGTTTTATCATGGGCTGTTTGCAATCCTAATTCAACCCATAAGTAGGTGCGTTCATTCAGTTCAGCCAAATATTCAACGACGTCATCTGGGAGGCAGTCAGGTCTTGTAGCAATAGAAAGGCCAACGACATTGTCTTGCTTCAGCACTGTTTCATATTTTTCACGCAGTTCATGAACAGGAGCATGCGTATTCGTAAAGGCTTGAAAATAAGCCATGTATTTTCCATCTTTCCATTTTGTATGCATTTTATTTTTTATATCATGAAATTGTTTTTCTAAACTGTCGACCCGATTTCCGGCAAAATCACCAGAACCAGCAGCACTGCAGAACGTACAGCCGCCGTGAGCAACAGTGCCGTCTCTATTTGGGCAATCAAAACCGCCATCCAGCGCAATTTTAAAAACTTTATGACCAAATTCATTTCGTAAATGGTAATTCCAAGTATGGTAGCGTTTATTATCTGATGCATATGGGAAAGGGTTAAGCTGATTCATATCAGTAACCTCCTTAGATGAAGTTTAATTTTTTCCATAACAAAAATTTTATCATGAGATACGAGCATCTTCCAACCAGATTTTCTAATGAGTAGCTAAAAGACGTTAAAGTTAAGAAAAGGAAGTTATAAGATAGTAGAACAAACGAATAATAAAAAAGAAGCTTTATGCTTCTAATGGTGATATTTGGGGAGGTTAATAAAATGGCAACTCGACAATCAGTAGAGGAACTTCTGCAAAGATGCAATGAGGTCATACATGATGCACAAGAGCAATGTAAAATAGGAAGTCTGCAAGAACATTATAACAAGGATGAATTCACCGAATCACAATTAAAATTAGAAGAAGTTACGAATGACTTAATTGTGATGGCGCACAGTGCAAATCCGCAGCAGCGGGAACAGCTGAATAGAATGAGAATACAGCTAGAGCAATTGCAGGCTGCAATGACGATAGAAATGCATTAAGGGGGAATTATAATAATGACAAAACGTTCGAAACAAAATAACCCAGAACAAAAAACGCGCAATGGCATCAATAACCAAGACTTAGAACTGGGTGCAGAGTTTGATCAGGTCAAATTGTCAAAAAAGCAATACGAAAAAACAGGAGGACAACCTGTGAAATCTAAATTCAGACCAGAGCCGGAACAGTCAAAGTAGACTTTTTAAACAAAATACTTCCCCATCCTATAAGATGGGGAAGTATTTAATAGTTAGATTTGGAATACGCTTGCTTTTCATCTAGTTGTTTACTCGAACCATGATTGCTGGATAAATTAAGTAAAATTACTCCTACAATAATAAGAACGATGGAAAAAACTTTAAGTGGATTCAAGTTCTCTTGAAAAAAATAAAAACCAATAACGCTTAAAAGTACAATTCCAAGGCCAGACCAAATAGCGTATGCAATTGAAATATCCATTGATTTTAATGTTAAGGTAAGAAAACCAAATGCCGCAAGATAAAAAATAATAAATAAAATGCTAGGAAGAATCTTTGTAAACCCATAAGAAAGCTTCATCGTAACAGTTCCAGCCACTTCAAAAAGTATAGCGAGACACAAGAACAGCCAATGCATACAAAATACCTTCTTTCTTTATCTTTTTAAAAAACCTCCATTATAATAAAATTTCTTACATAGAATATCAAGTTTAACGATGCAAAACATTTGAGAATACTTTGTTTCTTTATTAAATTTAATTGAAAAATAAGACTTTTTCGACTAAATTAATAAATAGGATAAAATGTTTTTGAACTACCTATTTAGGAAGGAAACGAGTCATGACGAATATATGTTTAATCCGACACGGAGAAACGGACTGGAATTCTTTAGGGAAGATTCAAGGGAAAACGGATATTCCCTTAAATGAAAAAGGAATAAAACAAGCTGAAAATTGCCGGGATCACTTAAAAGGATCTAATTGGAATGTTATGGTGACTAGTCCATTAATACGGGCGAAAAAAACAGCAACCATCATTAATGAAGCTTTAAACTTGCCACTTGTAGAAATGGAGCAGTTTATGGAAAGAAGCTTTGGTGAAGCGGAAGGGAAAACAAGAGAAGAAAGAGAAAAGTTATACCCTGATTTACAATATCCTAACCAGGAATCTCGAGAAGATTTAATTGATCGAATTTTAAAAGGTCTTCAAAAGGTTGTATTAGATTATCCGAATAAAAATGTGTTATTAGTAGCGCATGGTGCAGTGATCCATACGATTCTAAACACCTTATCAGAAAATCAAATTACATTAGAAAATACGTATTTAATGAATGCTTGTATCAGTAATATTCATTATAATGATAATAAATGGACAATTAAAGATTATAATGTAGTCGATCACCTCTCGTAACAAAAAGAATGAAAAAGACGGTACAACAATGGGGGAATTGTAAGATGACAAATAATTATGGTGCATACATGGATAAAGATTTAACAATCAAGGGATTAGGTGACGGAGAATTACATAATATGCGTTTTGCCGTAAAGGACGTTTTTGAGATTGAAGGACATATCGCTTCAGCTGGAAATCCGGATTGGCTGAAAACACATAAAGCAGCCAAAAAAACGGCACCAGCTCTTAATCGTTTATTGCAAGAAGGGGCAATTCTAGAAGGGACAACGATAACAGACGAAATCATGTATAGTTTAAATGGGGAAAACTTTCATTATGGAACGCCAGTAAATCCAAAGGATCCTCGAAGAATTCCAGGCGGATCTTCATGCGGCTCTGCTGTTACGGTTGCAGCTGAATTATCCGATTTTTCTATTGGTACAGATACAGGCGGTTCCATTCGAATTCCATCGTCTTATTGCGGATTATTTGGCATTCGTCCTTCACATGGACTAGTTCCAATTGAAGGTGTAATTCCGCTTGCAAAAAGCTTCGATACAGTTGGCTGGATGGCAAGAGAAGCGGAAGTTCTTCTCAAAGTAGGGAAAGTATTAATCGATCAAAAGGAAGAAGAGCAAAAGCCTTTTACTCGTTTTTTGCAAGCAAAGGATGCTTGGGAGTTAACAGATGAAAAGGTGAAAACAGTGTTAGAAGCTCATCTGCAAAAGGTTATCGATAATCCCGAGCCTGTGATCGTTGCAGAAGAAGGGCTGCAAGAATGGAAAGAAGTATTCCGTATCCTTCAAGCGAATGAAATTTGGACAGAGCATGGAGAATGGATTAAAAAAGAAAATCCCACATTTGGACCAGGAATTGCTGAACGTTTTGAAATGGCAAGCAATGTCACAACAAGTGAAGTGGAAGCATGTCTTCCAAAAAGAAAGAAAATTAGAAGCGATATGGAGCAGCTATTACAAGAAGATGGCATACTAGTGATTCCAACAGCACCTGATGTAGCCCCATTATTAAATTTACCAAATGAAGCTTTAGAGGTTCGCCGCAGCCAAACATTACAATTATGTTGTATCGCAGGCTTGTCAGGGTTGCCGCAAGTGAATGTTCCAGTTGCTGAGGTAGACGGGGCGCCAGTAGGATTATCCTTTATAGCAGGAAAAAATCAAGATTTAAAACTATTGCAATGGGTTGTTGATCATTTCAGCAAGAATAAATAGGGGAAAATATTTCTTTTTCAGATAAAGGTACATAATGGTCAAGTAAGCATATATTAAAGTACCTTTTTAGGAATTCAGCACTTTTTTAGCCGTAATATATATTCTGTTAGCCTACTTGCATCCTTACAAGAAATACAATACAATAAGTAAAAGATATAGGGAAAAACATCGAGAAGGAATAGTAAAGATGATTTTTTGCAATAGAGAGCTGACGGTTGGTGAAAGTCATGCCAAAAAACATCTTGAACTCGCCTTTGAGTTGCAAGTGTGAACTAGCAGTAATGCTTGCCGTCCACCGCGTTAAGGGTTAATGAAGCGAGTGGATTTTTCACTAATGTGGGTGGTACCGCGGGAGAACATACATAATACCTCTCGTCCCTATTTGGGATGAGAGGTTTTTTATTTGTAAATTAACATAAAGATATTTTTACAGTAGGAGGAAAAAAGATGAGCTTTAATCATCAACAGATAGAGAAGAAATGGCAAAATCATTGGGAAGAAAATAAAACGAATAAAACAAGTGAAGAAAAAGGCAAAAAAAAGTTTTATGCACTTGATATGTTTCCGTATCCGTCAGGAGCTGGTTTGCATGTAGGGCATCCAGAAGGCTACACGGCAACAGATATTCTGTCCCGTATGAAAAGAATGCAAGATTTTAATGTACTGCATCCAATGGGGTGGGACGCATTTGGCTTGCCGGCAGAACAATATGCATTAGACACTGGGAATGATCCAGCGGTTTTCACTCAAAAAAATATAGACACATTTAGACGTCAAATTAAATCATTAGGATTCTCTTATGATTGGGATCGTGAAATTAATACAACAGATCCTGAATACTATAAATGGACACAATGGATCTTTTTACAGTTATTTGAAAAAGGACTTGCTTATGTAGATGAAGTTGCGGTGAACTGGTGTCCTGCACTAGGAACAGTGCTTGCAAATGAAGAAATTATTGATGGGAAAAGTGAACGTGGAGGACATCCTGTTGAAAGACGTCCAATGAAACAATGGATGTTAAAAATTACAGCGTATGCTGATCGTTTAATTGACGATTTAAAGGATGTAGACTGGCCAGAAAGCATTAAAGAAATGCAAAGAAACTGGATTGGTCGTTCTGAAGGTGCAGAAGTAACATTCCAAATCGACAATCATGAAGAAACATTTACTGTGTTTACAACAAGACCGGATACACTTTTTGGTGCAACCTATGCTGTATTAGCACCTGAGCATGCACTTGTAGAAAAAATTACAACAAGTGAACAAAAAGACGCTGTTGCAGCTTATTTAGATAAAGTCAAAAGCAAAAGTGATTTGGAAAGAACGGATCTTGCAAAAGAAAAAACAGGTGTTTTCACTGGCGCCTATGCGATTAATCCAGTAAATGGAGAAAAACTGCCAATTTGGATTGCAGATTATGTGCTAGTCAGCTACGGAACTGGCAGCATTATGGCAGTTCCTGGACATGATGAGAGAGACTATGAATTTGCAAAAACATTTAATCTTCCAATCAAAGAAGTAGTCGCAGGAGGAGATTTAGGAAAAGAAGTTTATACTGGCGATGGAGAGCATGTTAACTCCGATTTCTTAAACGGGCTTAAAAAAGAAGAAGCGATTGCAAAAATGATTCCTTGGTTGGAAGAAAAAGGAATAGGAGCGAAAAAAGTTACGTACAGATTGCGCGACTGGTTATTTAGCCGTCAACGCTACTGGGGTGAGCCAATTCCGATTATTCACTGGGAAGATGGCACAATGACAGGTGTTCCAGTTGAACAATTGCCGTTGACTCTTCCAAAAACTACAGAAATTAAGCCTTCTGGAACAGGGGAATCTCCACTTGCCAACATTGCAGAATGGGTAAATGTTGTAGATCCTGAAACAGGGAAAAAAGGGCGTCGTGAAACAAATACAATGCCACAATGGGCGGGAAGCTGCTGGTACTATCTACGTTATATTGATCCAAAAAATAGCGAAAAACTAGCAGATCCTGAAAAAATTAAAGAATGGCTACCTGTAGATATTTATATCGGAGGCGCAGAGCATGCGGTATTACATTTGCTTTATGCTCGTTTCTGGCATAAATTCCTTTATGATATAGGAATCGTCCCAACAAAAGAACCATTCCAAAAATTATTTAACCAAGGAATGATTTTAGGGGAAAATAATGAAAAAATGAGTAAATCAAAAGGAAATGTTGTAAACCCAGATGAAATTGTGGAAACACATGGTGCTGATACTTTACGTTTGTATGAGATGTTTATGGGACCACTTGACGCATCAATTGCCTGGTCGACAAAAGGACTTGATGGTGCAAGACGTTTCCTTGACCGCATTTGGCGTTTAATTGTAGAGGATAATGGTGCACTTTCTGCTAAAATTGCAAATGCGGAAGGAGAAAAAGCATTGGAAAAACTATATCATCAAACGGTTAAAAAAGTGACAGATGATATTGAAGGTCTTCGTTTTAATACAGCCATTTCTCAACTAATGGTATTTATTAATGAGTGCTATAAAGCAGATACATTGCCGAAAGCATATGTAGAAGGTTTTGTAAAATTACTTTCACCAATTTGTCCACATATTGCTGAAGAACTTTGGGAGAAGCTAACAGGACAATCTTCTACTATTGCTTATGAAGCTTGGCCAGCATATGATGAAGCAAAATTAGTAGATGATGAAGTGGAAATCGTTGTGCAAATTAATGGAAAAGTGAAAGCGAAGCTAATGGTTCCTGCAGATGCAAATAAAGAAGCTTTAGAACAAATTGCAATGGATGATGTTCAAGTAAAAGAACAAATTGACGGCAAAACGGTTAGAAAAGTAATTGCCGTTCCAGGTAAATTAGTAAATATAGTAGCTAATTAAGAAGTTCTTTTGTAGAAAAGGTTCAGCATGGTGAAAAAATCCATTGTTGAACCTTTTTTTGTTGTTATGTAGAAATCAATCATACGATTTGCATCTTCTAATGGTTTATTCTATATTACAAAGAGAAATAAGTATATGCATAGTGAAAATGAAATTTATTTTTGCAAATAGATGGAGGGAAAAAAGATGGAGATAAAAGAAATAACAACAGATGAATTAGAGAAAAAATTGAAAAATGGGGAAAAAGTGGAGTTAGTAGACGTGCGGGAAGATCAGGAAGTGGCAGAAGGAATGATTCCAGGTGCAAAACATATTAGAATGAATGACATCCCAGCGAATTTAGAGTATTTTTCTAAAGAGAAAGAGTATGTTTTTATTTGCCGATCTGGCGTAAGAAGCGAAAATGTATGCTATTACCTGCAGGATCAAGGCTATCATGTTGTAAACATGCTTGGTGGCATGCTTGATTGGAAAGGAAGTACTATTTAGTAGGGGAAGCTCTTCCATGGTTTATAAATAGTGGGAGGGCTTTTTTTGTAGTCAGAAGCAAAATGATTTTGCTGTTTAAACATATTTTCCTTTTCATTCAGCGTGAAGATAGAAGGAGTTAGGGCTAAGAATGATGTTGGTTTGGAGAAGCGTTTGCTCGACTCCTGCGGGATTTGCGAGAAAGGCGAGACCCCGCAGGAGCAAAGTGACGAGGAGGCTCGGCGCTCGCCCCGCGGAAAGCGAGCGATAAGCTTCGGAAACCCCCTTTTAACAGAGCTTATTTTCAGGGGAGCCAAAAGATACTTAGATTAAAAGTAGAATGGATGAATATTGTTTATTTTGTCTATGATGATAATAGAAAGCGGTTATTTTCTCAAAGGGAGCAGGATAAACAATGATAAAAGTGAAATTATTTGATCAAGAGCATGAAAAAGATTTAGAGCTGGAAATGAATAAGTTTTTAGAAAAGATAGAGGAAAAGAAACTTATTGATATTAAATATAATGTGGCAGCTATGCCGGAAGAAGAAGACGAACAAATTTATTGTTTTTCTTCGATGATTATTTATAGGAGCTAAGTGAGGCTAAACATTCTTTTATCGTTTTGAAAAGATAAAAGAATGTTTAGCTTTTTTGTTAAAAGATAAGCATAAGATTTTTGAATGTAGACGGGTGTCTAGCTCTGGCGCTTACGCTTTTCAATCCACCTGTATTTGTTTAGCAAATAAAGCTGCATTAACACCAGCTAGTCGTCCTGTTACAAAGGCAGAAGTAATATTGTATCCACCTGTATAGCCATGAATATCTAATATTTCTCCACAAAAATACAGGCCTTCCATTAGCTTTGATTCCATTGTTTTCGGAAAGATTTCCTTAATGGATACACCGCCGCCAGTAACAAATGCTTTTTCCAGCGGCAATGTACCATTAACTTTAAATGAAAAGGATTTACAATAGCCAGCAAATTGTTTTAATTTTTCTAAAGAAATAGTAGCTCCTTGTGCGGCTGGATCAATTTGTGCTAGCTCCAGCAAAAACAATAAATAGCGTTCTACTAAAAAGCCTTTTAATGTATTTTTTATAGCTTTTTTTGCATCTTTTTTTATCATCTGCTTAATATCTTCGAGAAGCTTGTCTTCTTTAATAGTGGGAAAGGAATCAATAGACACCGTTGCTTCTGATAAATTCCACTTTTTTAATGCTTTTACGACAAATTGACTACAGCGCAGCACCGCTGGGCCACTTATGCCAAAATGAGTGAAAATCATATCCATTTGATGCGTAATCAGCGGTTTTCCTTTTGGATTTAATACACTTAATGCAACATTTTTTAAGGATAAACCTTGGAGAACCTTGTCTTTAATAAATGGTTCTTTGGAAGTTACTGGAACTTCCGTTGGGAATAATTCTGTTATCGTATGTCCGGCCTTTTTCGCCCAAGCATAGCCATCACCTGTTGAACCAGTATGGGGAACAGACTTTCCGCCAACTGCAATGATTAAGGAAGTACAAGATTCTGTTTTTCCATTTGTTAATACGACTGTTTTACTACTATCTTCGTTGTATTGTATCGTTTTAACAGGTGTATTTATTTTTCTTGTCACCTTTAGGCGATCCAGCTCCTTTATTAACGCATCTACAACTGATTGTGCTTTGTTGGAGACAGGAAACATTCTGCCGTGATCCTCTTCTTTAAGCGCAATGCCAAGATTTTCAAAAAAAGCAATGATATCTTCATTATTAAAAATCGAAAATCCGCTATATAGAAACCGGCCATTTCCAGGGATATGTTTAATAATCTCTTCTACAGGCAAGCGATTCGTTACATTACATCTTCCTCCGCCGGAAATAGCAAGTTTTCTGCCTAGTTTATCTCCTTTATCAATTAATAATACTTTCGCTTTATTTTCGGCTGCCCCAATAGCTGCCATCAGTCCAGATGGTCCTCCACCGATTACAATTACATCATAATGCATGCAAAATTCAACTCTCTTTTTTATGATTTTCTAATGTACTAAGTAGCGTTTCTTATGAAGAAAGGGTACACTAATATAAGTGTGTCTAAAAATGTTCATGAAATTTTCTTAATTTATTGTTTGTATAATGATATTTTCATGGTAAAATTTTTTGTTATGTCAGAGAATTTTTTAAAATTTACATATGAACTAAATATAGAAAAATACTTACTATTATTTAAAGTTTTACCTTAGATCCATTTAAGGAAGGGATTTTATGTCATCAAAACTGTTAAGAGGTACATTTATATTAACATTAGGAACGATTATATCAAAAGTGTTAGGATTATTCTATGTTATTCCGTTTAATATGATCGTTGGAACGCAAGGCACGATTCTGTATCAGTACTCTTATGTAGCGTATACAATTGTTATTAGTATTGCAACAGCTGGAATTCCCCTTGCAGTCAGCAAGTTTATTTCTAAATATAATGCATTAGGAGAATACGGAGTAGGCAGGCGTTTGTTTAAATCAGGTTTGCTTGTAATGGCATGTACTGGATTTGTTTCTTTTCTAGTGCTTTATTTAATAGCACCATTTCTTGCAGAAATCATTATCCCTGCTGAGGATTTAACTTCGTCTGTGAAGGATGTTACGACAGTAATTCGGGCAGTCAGTTTCGCCCTCATTGTTGTACCAATAATGAGTTTAATCAGAGGGTTTTTTCAAGGTCATGAATCTATGGGCCCTTCAGCTGTTTCACAGGTTGTTGAACAAGTTGTCAGGATCTTATTTTTACTTGGTGGAGCAGCACTTGTCATTTATGTGCTAAAAGGAAAATTAATAACGGCTGTTAGTATAGCTACATTTGCCGCTTTTATAGGTGCCATCGGGGGATTGGTCGTCCTCTTATGGTATTGGAAAAAAAGAAAAGGTAACTTAAATAAATTATTATTAGAAGATAAAAGTGAGATGTCGCATATTTCTTTAAATTCTATGTATAAAGAAATTCTAATATCTGCTGCACCTTTTGTTTTTGTAGGTATTGCCAATCCAATTTTCCAGCTCATTGATACTGTTACCTTTAATAGGGCTATGGCTAATATCGGTTTAAGTACTGTTTCGGAAACGGCATTATCTATTTTTAACTATCAAACACATAAAATTGTCATTATTCCTGTTTCGTTGGCAACTGCTTTCTCATTAGCTTTAGTGCCAATGATCACAAAAGCTTTTGTGAATCAAGATCAACAAAATGTAAACTATCACTTAAATCAAACATTTCAGGTGTTATTATTTATCACCCTTCCGGCAACCATTGGATTATCTATATTAGCAGAGCCAGTATATAGGCTGTTTTATGGAGCAACTGCAGATTTACAATTAGGTACAGAAGTTTTAAGAATGTATGCACCAGTTGCTATTTTATTTTCTCTTTATTCAGTAACGGCTGCCATTCTGCAAGGAATTAATGAGCAGCGTTATACGATTCTTAGTTTATTAGTAGGGATATTGGTGAAGTTAAGCTTAAATATACCACTTATTGAGAAATGGGAAACGATGGGGGCGATTTTAGCGACTGCATTAGGCTATACTGTTTCTATTGTTATTAATTTAGTGGTTATTAAAGTATATGCCAATTTTTCCTTTAAACTAGTTTTTAGAAGAAGTGTCCTTATTATGGCATTTAATTTTATTATGTTTATAAGTGCAGAATTGGTTTATCAACTATTAAATTTGTTTTTATCTGTAAACTCTCTTGTTGCGTCATTGCTTTTAGTTATAATGGTAGGTATTGTAGGAGGCGTTACGTATGCTTATTTAGCATACCGGACAAAATTAATCTATATTTTGTTTGGCGATAGAGCAAAACGGATAAAACAAAAATTACGTCTTCCTTTTTAAGAGGGCATTATATAATTTCAGTTTAGGTTGTGAAAAAATGAGAATTGATAAAATGCTGGCTAATCTTGGCTACGGCAGTAGAAAAGAAGTAAAAATGCTTTTAAAAAACAAAGTAGTAAAAATAAATGATGTCCTTGTAAAGGATGCTAAGCAGCAGGTGGATCCATTTAAAGATGTTGTCACACTTTATGGCGATATTGTTGAATATAAAGAATTTATTTATTTAATGATGAATAAGCCACCTGGTTTTATTTCAGCAACGGAAGACACAAGAGAAGAAACAGTAATTGATTTATTGCAAATTGAAGATTCTGTGTATAATCCATTTCCGGTAGGGAGATTAGACAAGGATACAGAAGGGCTGCTGCTTATTACAAATGATGGGAAGCTTTCCCACCGTCTTTTGTCGCCGAAAAAGCATGTTCCGAAAACGTATTTTGCCGTAATCAAAGGAGAAGTCACAGAAGAAGATATAATCGCCTTTAAAAACGGGGTGGTATTAGATGATGGGTATGTGACAAAGCCTGGACAATTAACGATTTTAAAATCTGGTGAAACATCAGATATCGAATTAACAATATCAGAAGGAAAGTTTCATCAAGTAAAACGAATGTTTGAAAGTGTCGGCAAAAAAGTGATGTATTTAAAAAGAATTTCGATGGGCCCGTTAACGCTTGATGAGACATTAGAACTTGGAGAATATCGGGAACTAACTGATGAAGAAATCGAACTTTTACAAAATTATGAAGTGAAATAATCAAAACGTCCAGATTATGATGGACGTTTTTTTATTATGCTGTTTTCGTAAAGATTTTTGCTTTTAAACTCGCAGGCTGAATACACTTCGTCCGTTTAGCGAGCGCCGAGCCTCCTCGTCGCATACGCTCCTGTGGGGTCTCGTCTTTCTTGCATTCCCACAGGAGTCTACGTGTATTCAGCCTGCTGAGTACTTCTTCTCCCATTTTTTATGTGAAAAACAACAAATTTTGAGAAAACAGCCTTTTATTATTATCTTTTCTAAAATCTTTATTGTAATAATTGTAATTTTTTTGAAACAAACATCTTGTTATCTGTTATACTTAATAAAGAATCGTTATAGAAGGTGTGCAGCAAGATGAGAAAAAAACGAAAAAAAAGAATAGTAAAACCACAAATCTATGTTATTAGTATTCTATGTATTTCTTTATTTAGTATTTTTTTCTGGAATATTTTTGCTGGTGAAACTGAGGGAAGTACAAGGAAACAAGTAGGAGTATTACAGGAAAAGAAAATATATCGTCCCCCGTTACAAGAGAATAATCCGCTTTTTCAACAAAAGAAACAACAGATTAAAGAACAACTCAAAGCGAAGGCAGAAGCAGCAGACCGTAATAAAAAAATCGTTTATTTAACATTTGATGATGGTCCATCAGCTGTATCATCCGCCATACTAAAGCAATTACGAGATTATCATGCAAAAGCTACGTTTTTTTATTTAGAACCAAACATGGAAGTATATTCTGAAATTGTGCAAGAAGTACATAAAGAAGGCCATTCTATCGGTTTGCATGGTGTTACACATGATGTGAAACAAGTGTATGCAACAAGCAATTCAGTTGTTCATGAGATGAACAGTACGAATGAAGAGCTGGAACAAATTATTCATCAAAAAAGTCTGCTGATTCGAACACCCTATGGCAGTAAACCACATATGAATGAAGAGTCCTTAAATAAAGTAAAACAGGCTGGGTATATTTTATGGGATTGGGATATAGATAGTCAAGATTGGTATTATAAAGATAAAAGATATGTGGACAATACAATTAACCAATTAAAAAACATTGGCCATAAAAAACCCGTTATCCTTTTACATGAACGACAAGCGACAGCACAATATTTAAGTCTGCTATTAAACTATTTAGATAAAGAAGGATATGATTGTAAAGCGATAACAGAAGAAATGATGCCAATACAGTTTTAATCTTTAAATAGGCTACTAACAAGTTCTTCAATTGAATATACACACGATTGACCTCTTATTTTGAGGTCTTTTATTTTATCTGAAAAAATTTCGATGGAAAGGAAGGTTTTAGTGAGGACAGAGGGAGATTAGCAATTTTAGTTTTTTCGCCAAAAAAAACGCCCATATAACACTTTGGGCAGTTTAATTCTATTCATATATTCATTTTAAATGATAATGGAAATTCAAATGACTGAGTTTCCATGGAGATAGCTTAACACCTGTTTATGTTTTCTCTTTATGGTAGAATGCTAAAAAAGCAGGTATGATAAGCCAATTTATATTTTACGTAAACAATGTTCATTTCACTATTTCAAGAAGTCATTTTAACTTTTTTTCTTGTTGTTGTCCATTTACCACGACTTGGGCTTTGTACTAAGTCGTTATAAGCTAAAACATTCAAATCTCTTTGAATCGTTCGAGGAGTAATACCAAATTCCTCCACTAGCTCTTGTGTTGTTACAGTTCCACGCTTACTAATAAACATGTAGACGGATTTGATACGGTTTAACATCCGGTTAGTTGAAGGTTTCAATAAACCACTCCCTATCCTTTTTTCAAACCTTTGGCAAATTCCTACGACCGACAGCTTATTTGAAGAATATTCTTCAAGCGTATGTAATTTTCTTTTCCACAGACAACTCCTTTTCGACAGGCTAATAGTGAACACAATAGAATGTCAAATCCTTAGTATCATTGTACCCTTATTTTGTGATTAATTCTACATCATTTGCTGAAATTTACAAAATATTTGCTTTAAATGGTCTGGTTTGTATGTATTTAGGGCTGTAGCACCCCAGCTTCTGTGTTCTACTAATATTCATATGGTACATACTATGGGATTTATAAGGTGTTTATGCGCAAATAGTCGTCAATTGCTACTATTTTCCTGTATTCTGATAATTTCCTTTAAACATAAAGGCTTATCTATTATAATCAAAAAGACTTTACAGCAGGAGGGGATACATGTTGAATAATATAAAAAAAGAAAATCTAGTTTACAAAAAAGAAAATATATATTTTGCTATTATTCTATTAATTAGTATTTCTGGATATATATTTTTATTATTTTCTGTTATTGGGATAGTGATTATCTTATTATTGGCAGTTTTATCTTTATTTTTTCATGGCATTATGCTAGGGGGAATTAGAAGAAACGGCGTAAAATTAGGAGAAAATCAATTTCCTGATCTCTATGAAAAGGCGGTTAAAACAGCAAAAGATTTAGGGTTAGAAAAAATGCCGGATATTTATATTCTTGAATCAGAAGGAATACTAAACGCATTTGCTACAAAGTTTTTCAGAAAAAATATGGTAGTCTTATATGCAAGCATTTTTGAATGTATAGAAAAAGATGCGGAGAAGGAAGTATTATTTGTTCTTGCACATGAGTTTACTCATTTAAAACGAAAACATATACAAATGGGCTTTTTTGTTTTGCCTGCTTTATGGATACCGTTTTTAGGAAATGCCTATTTACGTGCGTGTGAATATACATGTGATCGAACGGCTGCCTATTATGTACAATCATATGAGGCAGCAAAAAATGCATTAACAATGCTTGCTATTGGACCTGAAGTGTATAAAAAAGTGAATAAACAAGCGTATATGGAGCAATTGGAAAACGAAAGCGGTTTTTTTACATGGTTTCATGAAAAATTGTCCACTCATCCGCATTTACCTAAACGGATATACGCTATTGAAAGCTTCTACAATTTCAACGAAGGACAAGTTTTAAAAGAACCAAAAAACGGGGTCATAAGAGGGATTATTTTATTTGTTATTGCTTTGCTTCTATTCATTGGTTTAGTTGCCGGTGCATTAAAATTGGTGAAGAAGTTAGACTTATTTTCGATGCTTAATGATTATGAAACCTCATTTGAGGAGACAGAAACTCCTGATTATGATGCTATCGTGGAAAGCGGAACGGTCAATGAAAAAGATGCAGATGGATGGACTCCATTACATTACGCTGTAAATTCATATGATGCGGATGCTGTTCAATATCTTCTGGAGAACGGTGCAAACCCAAATATAAAAGATGAATATTTAGGCAGTACTGTTTTACATGATGCTGTGTACAATTACGAAGGAGATACGGAAATTATTACTCTTTTATTAGAAAATGGTGCAGATATTAAAATAGAGGATATTGATGGCTACAGCGCACTTGAATATGCGGAAGAAACGGGTGACAACGAGTTAATACAAATATTAAAACAGTATAGCGATTCGAAAGAAAAGAATTAGTAGAAATAAAGAGGTTGTCCCCTTGTAAAGTGGGATAACCTCTTTTTATTTATGGCTGTTTTCGTATAGATTGTTGCTTTTAAATTCGCAGCCTGAATACACTTCGCTTTCCGTGGGCGAGCGTCGAGCCTCCTCGTCGCATACGCTCCTGTGGGGTCTCGTCTTTCTCGCATTCCCACAGGAGTCTACGTGTATTCAGTCTGCTGAGTACTTCTTCTCCAATTTTTCATGTGAAAAACAACAAACTTTGAGAAAACAGCCTTATTTATTTAGAGAAAAATAATCTTTTAAAAACTGGCGGTGGCTTTTAACCATTTTTTCCGGTAATTCGTCTTGGGCAAAATAAGTTAAATCTATTGCCTCCTCTTTATTTAGCTGCAGAGAACCGCTGTATGTATTGGTGTAATAGGCAGCTGTGACAGAATAAAAAGGATCGCCATTTGCGGCAACGGTATAATATTGTTTTCCAGAATATACTTGCAGTAATTGTAGGCCAGATACTTTTAATCCTGTTTCCTCATACACTTCTCTTATCGCCGTTTCTTCTGTTGATTCTCCAGGTTCCATTAGTCCGCCAGGAAGCCCCCAAACTCCATGTGGATGTGTTCGCTGCTGTAACAAGATTCTCTTTTTTTCGTCTAAAATAATAACAACTGATCCGACAAGAATGACGGGCATTTTCCCGATTAATTTTCTTAATTGTTTAATATAATCCAATCCATTCATTCCTTTCCCCCTCTTTTGTCATATTTTACATAAAAAAAGGAATTTTTAAAACTTTTTTGAATGTAATTCGTATATAAACGGAGGGGGGATATAAGTGAAAGTATTGAATGTAAACATTAACAAGGCTGGTTATGAAGGAAATAAAGATATCATTCATAACATTAATTTTGAATTGCAAAAAGGAGAACTGGTCGGATTAATTGGTTCAAATGGCGCCGGAAAAAGCACGACGATAAAAGGCATGCTTGGGCTATTAGCCCATATGGATGGAAAAATAGATATAATGGACCATACATACAGCTATATACCAGAAAGGCCAGTATTTTATGATGAATTAACGTTATGGGAGCACTTAGACTTTATCGCTGCTGTAGAAAAGTTAGAGGACGCAGCCTATCGAACGGATGCAGAACGATTATTAAAAAAGTTTTCGTTGCAGGACCATATCCATCAATTTCCGCAAACTTTTTCAAAAGGAATGCAGCAAAAAGCAATGCTTGTGCTGGCATTCATTACAAAACCGGACTTTTACATCATTGATGAACCATTTATGGGATTAGATCCAATGGCAATGAAGCTGCTATTGGAATATATACAAGAAGAAAAAAACAGGGGTGCTGGCATTATTATGTCCACACACGTACTGGATACAGCAGAGAAAATTTGTAATCGGTTTTTAATGATTCATAATGGAGCAATCGTTGCCAATGGAACACTGAGTGACTTTAGAGAAACATGTGGACTGGAAGATGCTTCTTTATTTGATTGCTTTCATCATATTGCGGGAGAGCCAGTCCATGAATAGTTTTCACCTTTTTTTCAGTCGTTTTAGGAAAAATAGTCGCTATCAATACAATGTGATAAAAAGAATTATGGATTGGACGATTATTCTTTACCTTGTTGTTCCATCCGTTGTCATTTTTGCATTTATTTACCGATCGTGGTGGAAAGCTACGCCATCATGGATGGAAAGTATTTTATTACCATTAGTTTTTTTGTTTTTTTATTGTTTTACTTGGTTTGGAAAAATCCGTACATTTGTACTTGAGGCAGACAAAGTTTTTTTAATAAAGGATTCCCAGCTTTTTTATGGAATAAAAAAATGGGGCTATTTGTATTCCTGCTTGACGAATTTTATTGGAACGGCAGTATTCATCTGTTTATTCCTTCCTTATTTTGTTGTTGTTTCTCATTGGAGCTTGATACAAGCAGTACAACTTTTGCTCGCCGTGTATATTGTAAGGTTATGGATTATCCTTTTTAAGCTGTTTCTTTTACGGATAAGAAATAAATTTTTGAATATTGTCTGCACCATTTTTGCTTTTTTTATTGGACTGTCTATTTGGAATATATTTATTTCATTTCATCCAATCGTGTTATTGCTGCTATTAATGATGTTTATTTTTCATCCAATCTTGTATTTTTATCAAATAAAAAGAAAGAGCTCCTTTGATCAGGAAGTAGTAGAGGAGAAAAAAGCAAAATTAGGATTTACTTCACTGATTTTACAGCTTTCTATGCAGGTGGAGAAACCTTCCTATTCTACGAGGGAAAAACCATTTTTTAATCGGAATTCGCGGAGAATATTTAAAAAACGTACCGGTGTTACAGGGTTTTTAGAATTATTTATAAAAGTGTTGATTCGCAATCCTTCCTATTGGTTTAGTTATATTCAAATTATTTCTTCTTTATCAGTAGCGATGGTTCTGCTGCCTGTTTTATGGTTGAAAATAAGTATTTTCTTTTTCTTTATTATCATTTTATCGATTTGGTGTCATACAATTTGGGAAAAGATAATGAATGCAACACCTATTTTTAACAGATATAAAAACGAAGATAGTTATTATGTTGCAAAAAAATGGGCAAGCACCTTATTAACGGTATTAGCAATTTTGATTGGACTGTTCTTTTTTTATTGCAGAACGTTTTTGTTTTTTTGACCGTTGATAAAGCGCTCATTTCACTTAACAATCGATTTGTGGTATGTTTACTGAATTGTACTCGAAAACCTTATTTTAGGAGGATAAAATGAATACGATAGATTGGTCAAAAGAAGTAAATAGTCGAAAAGATAATTTAATAAAAGATTTACAAGGGCTGCTGCAAATCAAAAGTGTGTTAGATGAAGAGAATGCGACAGAAGAAGCACCGCTGGGAGTTGGCGTAAAACAAGCATTATCTTATTTGCTTGAATTAGGAAAAAAAGATGGTTTTGAAGTAAAAAATGTAAAAAATCTTGCTGGGCATGTGCAATTTGGTACAGGGAAAGAAAGTTTAGGCATTCTTTGTCATGTCGATGTTGTTCCAGAAGGTGATGGCTGGACAAGTAATCCGTTTGCTGCAGAAATACGTGATGGGAAAATATATGCGAGAGGCGCATTGGATGATAAAGGTCCTACAATGGCAGCATATTATGCGATGAAAATAGTAAAGGAATTAAATCTTCCTATAAAGAAAGAAGTCAGGATGATTATTGGCACGGATGAAGAAAGTGAATGGCGTTGTGTAGATGCTTATTTTCAAGAGGAAAAAATGCCGACAATGGGGTTCGCACCAGACGCTGATTTTCCGATTATTTTTGCAGAAAAAGGTATTGCTGATTTTGATATTGTGCAAGTTCGAGAAAAGGCAGAGCTGGAAAAAGAAGCATTGATAGAAGTTATGTCATTTAGTGCTGGAAGAAGATATAATATGGTGCCAGATTATGCAAAAGCGGTTTTACATAGCAAAAATAAACAGGAAGTGATCCAGCGTTTTCATGACTATTTAACAGAGCAAAATGTCACAGGTCGTGATATGGTTGAGAACGGTGAATTGATACTAGAGATGGATGGAGTTTCCGCACATGGTTTAGAGCCTGACAATGGGGTGAATGCAGGGTTGAAGCTTGCTGCATTTCTAGCGGCATTATCTCTTGATGAAAAGGCTGCACCTTTTTTTACTATTCTTGCTGATTACTTTACAGACGAAACAAGAGGGAGTAAATTAGGAATAGCGTTTCACGATGATATAACAGGGGATTTAACGATAAATGTTGGGAAATTGCATTATACAAATGAAAACGGTGGAAGATTAGGTCTTTCCTTACGCTATCCAGTCACAAATAATATGGACGAAACAAAACGTTATCTCGATGAATTATTAGATAGAGATGGATTTTCGATTGAACATTATTCAAATTCAAAACCGCATTATGTCGAAAAAGACTCGCAGTTAATTAAAACTTTAAGCAAGGTCTATGAGGAACAAACGGGTGAAGAAGCGGCATTAATATCAATTGGTGGAGGAACGTATGCCCGTTCTTTAGAAAAAGGTGTAGCATTTGGACCACTTTTTCCGAATAGAGAAGATATTGCCCATCAAAAAGATGAGTACATGTATATTGAGGATATCGTAAAAGCAACCGCTATTTATGCTCAAGCAATATATGAATTGGCTAAATAAGGTGAAACTACTATCAGTGAGGGTCTTGCTGTCAAGAGTAGAATACATCTAGAGACTAAAGGGGGAGAGAGAATGAGTACTGTATTAATGAATGGAGTATTTATTCCAAGAGAAGAAGCAAAAGTAGATATAGAAGATCGAGGTTATCAATTTGGGGATGGAATCTATGAAGTGATTCGTGTTTATAATGGCAAAATGTTTACTGCTAAAGAACATTTTGAGCGATTGCAAGCAAGCTGTGAAAAAATTAATATTCCAATTTCTTTTACTGTCGATAATTTAACGTTTTTATTAGAGGAGTTAATAAAAAGAAATGCTTTACATAATGGGATTATTTATATGCAATTTACAAGAGGAACTAGTCCAAGAAATCATGCGTTTCCAACAAAGGAGATTGCACCAACTTTTGTTGCTTATACAAAAGAATTAAACCGTCCTGTAACTAATTTAAGCAATGGTGTTACGGCAATTACTGTAGAAGATATTAGATGGTTTCGATGTGATATTAAAAGTTTAAATTTACTTGGAAATATCATGGCAAAACAAAAAGCGGCAGAAGCCGGTTGTTTTGAAAGCATTCAATACCGTGATTTAACGGTAACAGAAGGAAGCTCCTCGAATATATGGGTTGTAAAAGATCAAGTGATTCGAACACATGAAGCAAATCAATATATCTTAAACGGAATTACAAGACAAAAAATCGTGGAAATATGCCAAAAACAAGGAATGGAAGTAAAGGAAGAAGCTTTTTCTATTGAAGATTTAATCGACGCAGATGAAGTGTTTCTTTCCAGTACAACTTCAGAAGTAACGCCGATCATAACGATAAATAATGTTCCCGTGGCAACTGGTGAAGTAGGAGAAATAACTAGAAGATTGCAAGATTATTTCAAAGAAGAAATTATAGCACAATGTGGAGAGTTAGAATAATAATTCAGTAAGCTTTATTGGATTTTAAGAAAAATGTCCTTCATCAGAGTGATGAAGGACAAATCTTCATTCGAGTTTTTCGGTGATTTGTGGGTGAAAAAACTTGTGAATGAACAAGTGATTTATTTTTGTAATTCCTGATTTTCCCCCCACAAGTAACCCCATTTTAATTATAAGAGGATGTTTTTTTCATTTGCTTCTTTTATCCATGCTGGAAATTCATTTAATAATTTATCATACAATTCGTTATCTTGAATCTTTTCTATATCTTCTATATGAAAAAAATTAGCATTATCCACATAGCGCCCTTCCATTGTATCGAGTTTTTCGAATACTTCAAAATTACTGTTTCCTATACCGACAAATTGCCAAAATATAGCTTTATCAGAAGAAGAAACAATTGGTTTTTTAATCGTACGTTTACAGCCGCCATCATTAATAAATACGATAAATGCCGGATCCGGACTTCTATCGTCTACTGTGTATTTTGCAATAACATCTTCCATTACTGGAGGCTCATCATTGCGTCCAAATTTATGAATAAGTGGATTATTCAGTATATAAGTATTAACATAGTCTGTAAAATCTAATTCTGTAACTGGTTTTAAACGGGAATATTCGTTATCATATACCCAGACATCAAGAGAACCATCATCATCAAACTGACTTGCTACTGCTAAAATTCGTTCTACAACCTTTTGAACCGTTCCATTCTTATAAAGTGATCGCATCGAACCGGAAATATCCAAAACTAGTCCAACTCTCGCTTTTACATGTTGTAGCTTCTTTTTTTCCAAAACGATTGTAGCAGAAGTTTACTCTTTTTTATTTATAAGGCTATTTTAAAGCTCATTGTTGATTTTGGCACTATGTTGATTGGAGTGGAAGGCGTGAGACTCCTGCGGGAAAAGCGAGTCAGAGGGAGACCCCACAGGCGGACAGTGAGGTCACTGAAAAAGTGGATGCTATAAAATATAGGTAGTGACAATTCAAGCAACTCAGAGGTTTTCGTTCGGTTTTCCGAGGCTTACCACACGCTTTCCGCGGGGCGAGCGCCAAGCCTCCTCGTCGCTTTGCTCCTGTGGGGTCTCGCCTGTCTCGCTAATCCCGCAGGAGTCGTGCGGACGCCTCTCCTAACCAACATGATGGTCGTTTTCAAACTCTCTATACCAATTTCCCCCTAATAAATTTAAGTGTTTCACCTATAATTTATATAATAAAACACTTTTTCAGTGGCCTCCGCACAGTGCCGAGGAGGCTCCCGGACCGCCCGCGGAAAGCGAACGCCTGGAGCGGAAATCAACAGGCAAGTTTAACAGAGCCATTTATAAAAAAGAATTTTAATTGAGAAAAGTCGTTAATTTTCTTAGGAAGGTTTAATTATTCTTTTTTGTTTGTTAAAAAAATTGGAGAAATCCATTACATAAACACATCACTCGATAAATACCTTTCTCCTGTATCACATACGATAAAAACAACAATATCTTCTGGAGACAGTGTTTTGGCAACTTCTGCTGCGGCAAAACAAGCAGCACCTGAAGAAGGGCCAACTAAAATTCCTTCCTCTTTTGCTAGTCTTTTTGTATACTCATACGCCTCTTCATCTTTAATTAAATGAATTTTATCATAAACATTTTGATTTAATATTTCTGGAATAAACCCTGGGCTTGTACCAACAAGTTTATGAAGTCCCGGTTTTCCGCCGGATAATACAGGAGAGCCAGCAGGTTCTACAACATGAACCGAAAGCTCTGGATAATGTTCTTTTAAAACTTCTCCAGTTCCTGTAATTGTTCCGCCAGTCCCTGCTGTTGCAACAAAGGCAGCCAGCGGTTTCTTTAATTGTTCCATCGCTTCGATAATTTCTACAGCAGTAGTATGTCGATGAGCGTCTGGGTTATGTACATTATTAAACTGCATCGGGACAAAGCTGTTTGGAATCTCTTTTGCTATTTGCAAAGCTTTTTTGATAGAGCCAGGCATTTTTTCGTCACCAGGAGTTAAAACAACTTCCGCACCGTATGCTTTTAAAATATTTATTCTTTCTTTTGTCATCGTATCCGGCATCACAAGAATGGCTCGATATCCTTTTGCTGCTGCATTCATGGCAAGACCAATGCCTGTATTGCCGCTTGTAGGTTCAATAATCGTTGCTCCAGGCATTAATTTTCCTTCTTTTTCTGCTTCGGCAATCATATGATAGGCTGCCCGATCCTTTACACTTCTGCTTGGGTTGAAATATTCTAGCTTTGCATAAATGCTTGCACCCCCTTCTTTTCCAATAGAGTTCAGTTTTACTAATGGAGTATTGCCGATTAATTGAGCGATATTTTCATAAATTTTCATGATAAGCTTCCTTTCCTTTAAAAATATAAAGTAGCAGAGCATTAGAAATGCGTGTTTTGATACATCCATAAATAGACGAATAGAGAAAAAACTACTAAAATCATAGTTACAGTTAAAGGAAAACGCCCTTTAACCATTAATATAGTTATGGCTGATGTTAATGATAAAAAATAAAGCAACGATTAAAGGATTAAAATAAACGATAATGGATATATAATAGCATTATAACTTGTGCACTAAATGAACGATATGAATAATGTGAAGAAAATAAAGGAAAGGTGTTTATATGTCTAAACAGCCTCATTATTTTATAGCAGTGATTTTGCCTTCAGAAGTAAAAGAAAAAATAAATGAAGCGAAAGAAGAATGGCAGCGTTCTTTTCCCTTTAAGAAGTGGGTACACCCATCTGATTATCATCTTACCTTAGCTTTCCTAGGATCTTCTTCTATGGAGCAATTGCAAACTTTAATCAATCTGACCAATAAGCAAATTCAATCAAAACAAGCATTTTATTTACAGATTCATAAATTAGGGATTTTCGGGAATCCAAATAAACCAAAAATATTTTGGTTAGGGGTAAACGAGAGCAAACCATTACATATGCTAAGAAACGATGTATATGATGTATGCAAAAGTGCTGGATATATATTAGAATCAAGAGCCTTTCATCCACACATTACATTAGCAAGAAAATGGAGTGAAGGAGATTTTCCTAAGCAATTGCTAGACGAAGAAGCTCTTTCTCTAGAGAAAGAATTATTATTTGAAGTGAAAAGCATTCAGCTATTCCAAACACATCTTGACAAAGTTCCGAAATACGAGGCCATTCATACTTTTAACTTTTAAAAAAAGAAGGTGGACAGCAAAGGGGGAAAAGGGTTGGCACAGTTAATCAAACTAAAAGATTATATTTCGCGATATGAACAAAATATTATTGTCTATCCATCACGGTTTGTTCGTCTAAAAAAGCAAAAATGGGAAGGGGTAAAAACTTCCTTTGAAGCAGGAGAACGAGCGTCTGAATATGTAGAAGAACCTTCTCTAATTGGAGCAAAATCGAATGAAGAAAAAACATCTATTTTCTCAAAGCTAAAAGGAATTATGAAAAGAAATACAAACGCCGATGAATGGTTGGAAAAAAGAGAAATAAAAGAAAATCAACTAGAGGAATTAGAAGAAGATGAGTTGGCATTTGATTATCAACCAAATAATTATTTTGCACCAAAAAATATTGAAGAAGTAAAAAGGCAATTTTTAAATCAACTTTTTCAATTTCAAATGAAATGGGCAAGTTCGACATTAACAGAAAAATCGATAGTAAAAAAAGAAATGTACTATGACGAAGTATTAAAATATTATCTGCAACGATTTCCAGATACATATTTAGTCCTTTATAAGCCAGTATTTTTACTGCAGCAAGCTCCAGTTGAGTTGGATACCATTATTATTACACCTACGGAAATATGGTGCATTACACTGCTAGAAGCAGAAGATTCAGCTGTTTTTGTTGGTTCTAATGAAAAGTTCTGGACAAAAAAAAGGGAAGAAAATGAGAAAAAAATCCTTAGTCCTGTCATAACTATTAACAGAACGGAAAAGATTATAAAAAGCATTTTAAAAAAATACGACATTCATTTACCTGTACAAAAAGCGATTCTTTCAAGAAATGGCTATATTGATTATCCAATGTCTCCATTTGATATAAAAACCATTGAAAAACGCAATTATGATGAGTGGTTTCAAATGATGCGCAACAATCGCTCACCGATAAAAGCCATCCAGCTAAAAACAGCAGAAAGTCTATTGCATCATTGCTTAACAACTTGTATGAAAAGATATGAGTGGGATAGTAGTGAAGAGTAAAGTTTGAAGGGACTTTTTTTGGCAAGCAGAAACTGCAGGAAACAGGGCAGAATCTACATTACTAAAAGCTGTTTTCTCAAAGTTTGTTGTTTTTTACGTAAAAAAATGGGAGAAGAAGTACTCAGCAGGCTGAATACACGTAGACTCCTGTGGGAATGCGAGAAAGACGAGACCCCACAGGAGCGTATGCGACGGCACTGAAAAAGTGTTTAATTAGATAAATTATAGGTGAAACACTTAAATTTATTAGGGTAAAAATGGTATAGAGAGTTTGAAAACGACCATCATTTTGGTTAGGAGAGGCGTCCGCACGACTCCTGCGGGATTAGCGAGACAGGCGAGACCCTGCAGGAGCGTAGCGACGAAGCGGCTCGGCGCTCGCCCCGCGGAAAGCGTGTGGTAAGCCTCGGAAAAACGAACGAAAACTTCTTCGTTGCTTGGATTGTCATTACCTATATTTTATAGCATTCACTTTTTCAGTGGCCTCAGCGTATGCGACGAGGAGGCTTGACGCTCGCCCACGGAAAGCGAAGTGTATTCGGGCTGCGAGTTTAAAAGCGACAATCTACACGAAAACAGCCTTACTAAAAAACAGTAGTCTTTCTCCTAAGAGGAAAAACTAAACAGAAAAAATTCGGTTTTTGTTCCAATATGAAGAATTTAGGTTATATCTAAAGGAGTTGAAGCTGTTGTTATCGATAAAGCGTACATTTTTTGCTTATTTAGATGAACTAACCAGTATTACGATTTTACTTCCTTATTCTTATCACAGCGGCGAATCAACCTGTTTTTTCCTAATAGAGGACAATAGAAAAATCTCCATATCTATTGAATCAAAAGAAAGCATAAAGGACTTTTTGAAATACATATGCAAAGTTCCGGTTAATGTTGAGATAGGGAAAAACTATGTGATTGAAGATGAACATAAAGGAAAGACAGATTTACAGGTTGGTGCGGTTATTCGAACAAAGGAATTTGATGAACTTTTTTATTATTCTGGACCTTTAGGTGTAGATTATTCTCCTGATAAATGTGATTTTTCTTTATGGGCTCCCACCGCTCAACAAGTAAAATTAATCATCCAAGACCCACAAAAAACAGTTGATGAAAGAAAAGAAATAGACATGATTCGAATAGAAAAGGGAGTGTGGACGACTACTGTTGCGGAACAATTGGAGGGCTTTTATTACACTTATCTCGTTCTGATCAATTTAGAATGGAGAGAAGCGGTTGATCCATATGCAGTTGCAGTCAGTGCGAATGGATTAAAAGGGGCAATTGTTGATTTGTCAAAAACAATGAGAATAAAGCCAAGCTTACCTCCATTAACACACATAGTCGATAGTGTTATATACGAAACACATATCAGGGATTTTACGATTCATGCAAACAGTGGCGTTCAAATGAAAGGAACTTATCTCGGAGCGGCAGAACTGCATACAACAACGGATGCAGGTGACATAACAGGACTTTCTTATGTGAAGGAGCTAGGTGTTACACATATAGAGTTTCTTCCTGTTCATGATTTTGAAGAGATCGATGAACTTAAAGACGTAAAAGAATACAATTGGGGCTATAATCCATCCCATTACAATGTGCCCGAGGGCAGCTATTCGCTGAATCCCCACAATCCTTATGCTAGAATTGATGAATTAAAAACGATGATTCAAGTAGTTCAGCAACAAGGATTAAGAGTCATCTTAGATGTGGTGTATAATCATGTGTACAAAAAAGAAGAGTCTTCTTTCGAAAAAATCGTTCCCGGCTATTTCTTCCGCTATGATGCATTTGGCATGCCCTCGAATGGAACGGGAGTAGGAAATGACATCGCATCAGAGCGGTTAATGGTAAGAAGGTTTATCGTGGATTCAGTACGGTATTGGTTGGAGGAATACAAGGTAGACGGACTTCGATTTGATTTAATGGGTATTTTGGATATTGCAACGATGAACCAAATTCGTAAGCTTTGTGATCAGTATGATGCAAATTTCTTAATAATTGGCGAAGGGTGGAATTTACAAACCGCTCTGCCAGAATCGCAAAAAGCGATTATTCTTAATCAAAAAGAACTGCCTCGTATTGCACAATTTAACGATCGATTCAGAGATAAGATAAAGGGAAGCACGTTTCAATTAGGTCATAAAGGGTTTGCTTTAGGTGGAGTGGAACAAAACATCGATGAATTATTGTCTGGCAGTATTGGTCTTTTGCGTCCTTTAGATGGTCTCTTCTCAGAACCGGATCAAACGGTTAATTATGTCGAGTCACATGATAATCACACATTATGGGATAAAATTAATATTTCTTTTCCAGATTTGTTAGAGGAAAAAAAGCAGAAAAAACATCGATTAGCGACTACCCTTGTGCTGCTAAGTCAAGGAATTCCTTTTTTACACAGTGGCCAAGAATTTTTCCGTACAAAACAAGGAGTGGAAAATAGTTATCAATCACCAGATAATATTAATCAGTTAGATTGGGATCGAATGATAAGGTACCGAAAAAATGTGGAGTATATAAAAGGGATTATTGCATTTAGAAAAGCGAATAGTGCCTTTCGTATGCAGACAGCTGAACAAATAAGAAAGCATATAAAAATTTCCCAAACGTCTAATGACGTGATCGAATATAAATTAGAGAATATAGAGAAATTTAGTTATTGGAAAGAAATCATTGTCTATATTAATGCAAATGATAACGAAGTCCAATGCCCTGCCCCATCTGGAAAATGGAAAAAGCTGATAGAAGACGAAAGAGTATATGATCATAATCCGATGGAAATAGATGAAAAGATCATTATTTATCCTATTAGCGTTACAGTAATTGGAAAATTATCATCTTAAATAAAAAGAAATTTTTGAAAAATAATATTAAATAACAGATTCACTTGACTATAAAATGAAAAAAGAGATAATATTTAAAGTGATAGCTATTGTTTTCAGTTACTGATTGAATAGCTGTTTTTTTACTTTTATTCATAAAAAAGATGATTAATCATGGATGACATAGTGTAATTTTACTTATTGATGATGTATAAAATGGTGCTTTATAGTGCGTATTCAAAAAAGAGGTAAACAGAGCGGAGAAGGTCGAGGTGTGGAAGTCATAAGCTTCGAGCGTAGGTGGTACATTGACGAGGACTGAAGTGCCACTGGATGAAGAGATGTGCAAGCTTGGGTTCCTGGACTTTTTGAACAACCTCTTAATAAGACACACCATTTTTGTTTGTTCTTCCTACAACATAGGGTACAAAAGATTCAAACAGGGATTCCTTAACCCTATCAAACTAGGGAGCATAATATATAGTAGGTGAACAATTTTGGAACATTTATTAGGACAAGAATGGAAAATAACCCCTGCAGGCGGAGAAACAGGTGAAGCATTTTTTGCCCAAAATAAAGGACAAAAATTATTTTTAAAGAGAAATTCATCTCCTTTCTTAGCTGTGTTATCTGCAGAAGGAATTGTCCCAAAACTTGTTTGGACAAAGAGGTTTGAAAATGGAGATGTATTTACAGCTCAACAGTGGCTTATTGGCAGAGAGTTTAGTCATTCTGATATGACGGATGAACGGGTAGCGATGCTGTTAAAAAAAATTCATACTTCTAAGCCGTTATTAGAGATGTTAAAAAGACTCGGTAAAACATCTCTGCTGCCAAGCATGATTTTTGCAGTGATTAATGCGGAGTTAGATGAAGAACTTTTAAATCAGCCTATCATTAGCGAATCCATCCATTATTTAGAAAGAAATTTGCCTTTTATGAAAATGGAAGAGCATGTTGTTTGTCATTGTGATGTAAATCATAACAACTGGCTGCTGTCAGAAGACAACCAGTTGTATTTGATTGATTGGGATGGAGCTATGATTGCAGATCCGGCGATTGATGTAGGGATGCTGCTGTATTGGTATATTCCGAAAGAAAAATGGGAAGATTGGTTGACGAAATATGGATATGAGCTAAACGAGCAGTTGCTGCTTAGAATGAAATGGTATGTTGTTGCTCAAACACTTAACTCTATTCAATGGTATAAAAAGAAAGCTCGCTTTACGGAAATGGAAAAATGGATTCAGTTCTTACATGATATGGATTAATTAAGATAATGCATTAATATTATCTACCCATTGTGAAAGCTGTCCTTGGTAAGAGCCAATATGATCATTAATATTGGAAGATTGAATTCCTTTTTGACTGTATTGATGGATTTCTTCCAATGTTGGAAGAATGTTTTGATCGATATTTCCATTTTCTTTTAAAGAAGTAATGAGTCTTTCTAATTGTTCACATTCGGAAACAGATCCGCAACAATCAGATTGATGATTATTTAAAATATCTTTTAATAAATTTATTTGATCTTCATGATTGATTGGCATGCTTTAAACACCCTTTCTGCAGGTTCATATAAAATGGGTTGCAAATTCAAATTTACGAGTAAAGGAATTCACTTATAGGTTGTGAATTCTTTTTTTCTTTATACTTTTTTATTATTTGTAAAATTATCCTTGCTTATTTTAATGGGGAAAAAAAGGGACTTGCATGAAACTTAGAAGCATGTTATTGTTTGAACGATAAGTGGAAGAAGGCAAAAGAACAGTTAAAGGTAGTTTATAAAAGTTCATAAAAACTTCTTATTTTATTATATTCTTTATTTTTATAATAAAACTAAGAGGTGATATAAATGAGATACTATTCAATAGATGAGTTTACTAAATGGATAGGAAAAACAGCACAGACATTAAGTAAATGGGATAAACAAAATACTTTCAAACTACATCATGTGATAGAAGGGGATTGTACCATTAGTTTAAAACAAGAAGTTGATGGAAAGTGATCCTTGCAAAGAAAATAAGGATAAAACCAACTAAGAAGCAGGAACATCAGCTTTGGAATTCAGCAGGAACAGCTCGTTGGGCGTATAACTGGACATTAGGGAAACAAGAAGAACATTATAAGAACGGTGGTAAATTTATATCTAATGATACCCTGCGTAAAGAATTGACTGTTTTAAAACAAACGGAAGAATATGCTTGGTTGTATGATGTATCAAATAATATTACAAAACAAGCAATTAAAGATGCTTGTGATGCGTATAAGAAATTCTTTAATAATCAAGCAAATAAACCACGTTTCAAAAGCAGGAAGAAATCAAAACCATCTTTTTATAATGACCCTATCAAGTTAAAAGTCAAAAAGAATAAAGTATTAATTGAAAAAGTTGGCTGGATTAAAACATCTGAACTTTTGCCAATAGGTGTAAAGTACTTCAACCCAAGAATCAATTTTGATGGTAAGTACTGGTATCTGTCTGTAGGGATGGAAGAAGAAACACAACCAACAGAATTAACAGATGTTTCACTTGGAATTGATGTAGGTGTAAAAGAACTAGCAGTATGTTCAGATGGTAGAAAATTTAAAAGTATTAGCAAAACAAAAGCAGTAAAGAAGGCAGAGAAACGCCTTCGCAGGTTACAGCGTCAAGTTTCTCGGAAATATGAGATGAATAAGGAGGGAGACCGTTTCGTCAAAACCAGCAACATTATAAAAATCGAAAGGAAAGTGCGGAACCTATATAGAAGATTATCGAATATCAGAACCAATCATCTTCATCAAACGACAAACGATATCGTGAAAACCAAACCATATCGAATTGTAATGGAAACCTTGAATATTAAAGGAATGATGAAGAATAAATATTTGGCAGAAGCGATTGCCAAACAAAGCTTATACGAATTCAAACAGCAAATCCAGTATAAATGTGAGAAGCATGGCATTGAATTTGTGGAGGCTGATAAATGGTATCCATCTTCTAAAATGTGTTCATGTTGTGGAAGTGTTAAAAAAGACCTAAAGCTATCTGACCGAGTGTATCAATGTGATTGTGGTCTTATAGTGGATAGGGATTTGAATGCATCTATCAACTTGTCACATTATCAATTAGCAAATTAACACCAAAACGTTACTTGCTAATATGTAGGGTTCGTTGTATCCGAATTTACGCCCTCAGAGTGTCATATCAAACGAAAGTAGCTTCGGCAAAATTGGGCACGAAGAACAGGGAAATAAACAAACTTTATAGATTTTTATAAGGTTTTGGCAACGGAGAGTCAAAATGCGATTAAGACATAAACCATGGGCGAAGGACAAGCTAAGTTCATATCCACAATATGTTGTCCAAAATCCTGAAGAAAATAAAGGGAAATGGCAACATATTTTTGAACAAGAAGGACCCATTCATATAGAGGTTGGAACAGGAAAAGGCCGTTTTATCAGCGAAATGGCAAAAGCAAATCCAACAGTTAATTATATCGGAATTGAATTACAGGAAAGTGTCATTGTATCTGCGTTAGATCGATTAATTGAAGCAGATGTACCTAATGTCAAATTAATGAATAGCAATGCAGCTGATTTAACCACATTTTTTGCTGATGGAGAAGTAGACCGTGTTTATTTAAATTTCTCTGATCCTTGGCCAAAAACAAGGCATGAAAAAAGAAGATTAACGTATAAAACATTTTTAAAAACATATGAAGAAATTCTTGTCAAAAATGGAGAAATTCATTTTAAAACAGATAATCAAGGGTTGTTTGAGTATTCATTACAAAGTTTTTCAGAATATGGTTTATTGTTGAAGTATATTAGTCTTGATCTTCATCGAAGTGATTTCGAAGCGAATATTATGACGGAATATGAAGAGAAATTTTCTAATAAAGGAAATAGAATATATCGAAGTGAAGTTCAATTTCAATAAATAATTAGTATTAGATGGACGGGTACCTTTTATAGATACTCGTTTTTTTATTGGGTATAATGAAAACGAATGGAGGGAGACTAAATATGGATTCTTTACAATTAGATACGATTACATTAACTTGGTTAAATGGTGGAAATACGGGGATGGATGGTGGTGCAATATTTGGTGTCGTACCAAAACCGTTATGGTCTAAAAAGTATACATATAATGAAAAAAATCAAGTGGAAATTCGAACAGATCCGATTTTTGTCTTATGGAATGGGAAAAACTTTTTAATTGATGCAGGAATCGGAAAAGGCAAATTAACAGAAAAACAGCTTAGAAATTACGGAGTAACAGAAGAGTCAGAACTGGAAATAGAATTACAAACATTGGGGCTTGTTCCTGAAGATATTGATTATGTCCTAATGACACATATGCATTTTGATCATGCATGTGGATTGACCACTTTAAAAGGTGAATCTTATACATCAACATTTCCTCATGCGAAAATTATTACTTCTGCAAAAGAATGGAACGAAATGAAAAATCCGAATATTCGTTCAAAAAATACGTATTGGGAACAAAACTGGAAAGCGATTGAACATCAAGTAGAAACCTTTGAAAAAGAATGGACATTTGGCCCGTTTCAGCTTATCCATACGGGCGGACATAGTGATGGCCACTCCATACTAATCATTAAGGATGAGAAACAAATCTGTTTACATATGGGAGACATATTGCCGACACATGCCCATCAAAATGTACTATGGGTAACAGCATATGATGATTATCCATTGGATTCTATCAGCCAAAAACAAAAATGGATAAAATGGGGAGTGGAACAAAAAGTTTGGTTCACTTTTTATCATGATGCTGTATATCGTGCATTGAAGTGGGATGTTGATGGGAAAATTGCAGACAGTTTTTTAATAAATAGCAAAATGTCGAAATGATTATTTGAAATAAAAAATAGTTCTTTTTTTAGAATTAGGCTACCATGAAAAGAAGTTCCGCAGTGTGAATACACTACGCTTCTTGCTTAGCGAGCGTCGAGCCGCTTCGTCGCTACGCTCCTGCAGGGTCTCGTCTGTCTCGCTTTCCCGCAGGAGTCTTCGTGTATTCACGCTGCTCTGCGCTATAAATGTGAAGACTGCTTCTTTCCATGCGCCATGGTGCGAATTTTATTAGCATGGGTGTCTTACCTTAAAAATAAACCCTATTAAAAGCTTCGCATTGCTGCACTCTTGAAGGGTCTCGCCTGCTTCGCTTTCCCGCAGGAGTCGAGCGAACGCTTCTCCAAACAAAAAAAAGAGCTGTTTTTTATTCTTAGTCAGTAATCGGATGATAATCCAGAATACGACCTGTTTTACTGTCGGCAATAAATTCAATCTGTTCCACTCCATTTTGTTTCTTTGTGGTAATGCCGCCTTTATACACATAGTAAGAAGCATTAGCTTGTTCATAAAGTTCCTTTTGCATATTAATCCAAGAACCTGTAATTGGAGCTTGCTCTTTCCATTGTTTTTTTACCATATTTAAAACATCATCGCTAGAAAGGGAATTGTTTTTTGCGACTACTTCTGTTGCAATATAAGCAGTCGTGATGCCGACTCCAATTCCTGCTAAAAAAGACTTCCAGTTCATTATGATATTCCCTCCATTTCCCTTCTTTTATTATAGCCAAAATTGTATAGACAAGTGAATAAAACAATAAAAATCATATATGCTATTGGTCTAAAAAAGCAAATAGTGGTAACCAATTTAATATTTCGGTAAAATAAAGGATAACTTCCTACGGTTACTAAAAATAGAATAACCTTTTTTAAAAAGCTAAGAAGGATAAAATTTTTCAACTTAGCTAACTGTCTAGCTTCGGCGCTGAGCAAGGCGCATGCACTTTTCTGACTCATCATAGTTTAAAAAGATATACATAAAAATCATAGGAAAGAAGGAGCTGTAAAGATGAATGAACAAACTTTAGAGTTATTTCGAACGTTAACGGAACTGCGAGGTGCTTCTGGAAATGAGCATGAAGTTCGCCATTTTATGCGTGAACAATTAAGTTTGTACAGCGATGAAATTATTCAAGATAAACTTGGTAGTATTTTTGGCGTCAAAAAAGGAAAAGAAGACGATCCAACAGTAATGGTAGCAGGGCATATGGACGAGGTTGGATTTATGGTAACCTCTGTTACAGATAACGGCATGCTGCGTTTTCAGCCTTTAGGGGGATGGTGGAATCAAGTATTATTAGCACAGCGAGTGCAAGTAATGACTTATAACGGACCAATTATAGGGGTTATTGCATCTATTCCTCCCCATCTTTTAGATGAAGCACAGCGCAATAAACCGATGGAAATAAAAAATATGTTAATTGATATTGGGGCAGATGATAAAGAGGATGCATTATCGATTGGCATTAAACCAGGGCAGGCAGTTTTGCCGATTTGTCCTTTTACTCCGTTGGCAAATAAAAAGAAAATTATGGCGAAAGCATGGGATAATCGTTATGGTTGCGGTCTTGCGATTGAATTGCTGAAGGAGCTGCAAGGAGTAGATCTACCGAATAATTTATATTCTGGTGCGACTGTTCAAGAAGAGGTTGGCCTAAGAGGTGCTCAAACTGCAGCAAACATGATTAAACCAGATATATTTTACGCATTAGATGCCAGTCCTGCAAATGATACATCTGGGGATAAAAAGCAGTTTGGCCAGCTTGGAAAAGGTGTACTTCTTCGTATATTTGATCGAACAATGGTAACGCATAAAGGAATAAGAGAATTTGTTTTGGATACGGCAGAAAGTAATGATATCCCATATCAATATTTTGTTTCACCAGGTGGTACGGATGCAGGAAGAGTGCATCTGTCTAATGAAGGGGTTCCAAGTGCTGTAATTGGAATTTGCTCTAGATATATACATACAAGTGCATCTATTATTCACATTGATGATTATGCCGCGGCAAAAGAATTATTAATCAACCTTGTAAAATCAACCGATAAAGCAACAGTCGATTCAATTATATCGCTGTAATAAAGTGGAGAAATGAAAGATGAAAATATGTATAGGTACAAAAAATCCTGCAAAAGTGTCTGCAGTAAAGGAAGGTTTTCAATCATATGAAGATACGACTTTCCTTGCATTAAATATTTCTTCTGGTGTAAGGGAACAGCCGTTTTCGGATGAAGAAACGATTCAAGGAGCGATAAATAGAGCCAAAGGCGCAGTTCTTGAAGGGAATGGCGATGTTGGCATCGGCTTGGAAGGTGGTGTGCATCGCACAAAGGATGGTTTGCTTTTATGCAATTGGGGAGCGCTTGTTACAAAAGAGGGGCAGTCCTTTATAGTTGGAGGTGCACGATTGCCTCTGCCTAGTGAATTGGCGGAATATTTATTGGCAGGAGAAGAATTGGGGCCGGTTATGGATCGATATGCCAATAAGCATAATGTCCGTCATCATGAGGGTGCTATTGGAATTTTAACAAATGGAAAAGTCTCGCGTACTTCCATGTTTTTGCATGTCATTCATGTATTAATTGGACAGTATGAATATTTTAAACATAAAAAATAAGGTTAAAGAGAGAAGGCTGTCCAATTTGGACAGCCTTTGTTGCATAATCAATGATTTTTGCGTTTTATCTTTGGAGGAAAGCTTTATTTTTAGTGGAAATAAGCTTTTTTAAAGCGGATAAGAAATTTATTTTTTTTGGCGAAAAACTTGTCATACTATCATAGTCAGAATCGTTTTGTAAATTAAAATGATTTACTTCATTGTGAAGTTCATTGGAAATTTGATTAAGCTCAGTTGCTGCTTTTGTAATATTTTTTAATAGATAAACACTAATAATGGACAAGGCAATAATAAGGAAGATGCTAATTGATATGATGGTTATTGTATAAATAGTGTTTTGTTTTTTTTATTGTAAAAGCAATAGTAAGATTTTCTATCCAAAATTAGCTGGAGCATTTTATTAGGAAGTAAGAAAAAAATTTGATACTATCAAAAGATAATAATGCATGGTTAGGGAGGAAACAGAAATGAAAGAATTGCAATCACAAGAAGAGATAAAGGATTTACAAAACAGTAATCAAAAACATATATTTCTTTTTTCAGCAGAGTGGTGTGGGGATTGCCGCTTTATTGAACCTTTTATGCCAGAAGTGGAAGAAAAATATAGTGATTACACATTTGTTCATGTTGACCGAGATAAATTTATTGATACTTGTATAGAATTAGATGTTTTTGGGATTCCAAGTTTTATTGCCTATGAAAACGGAAAAGAATTAGGCCGCTTTGTCAGCAAGGATCGCAAAACACAAGAAGAGATAGAAAAATTTATTGAATCGTTATCATAAAAAATAGTAGGAAAGAGCAGTACTTCATAGGTATTGCTTTTTTTTTGCTTACATCTTTTGAAAACAAGGGATGTAGCCTTTATAATAAACAAGTGTTTCTAAAAATCGTATTGGTGAAATTTTTATATAGTGTTATTAGACACCAACTTATAAAGGGGAATGGTGCATAAATGAAAATGAATAGTAAAAAAATGAAAGAGTTATTAAAAACAAGATTAGATACAAGCGATAGGACGTTTACTTTTGATGCCAAAAAAGATCAAATTCGCATCGAGAGTAAAGAAACTGGAAAAGGTGTAACCGTAACACTTCCAGGTATTATTGCCAAATGGGAAGTGGAAAAGGATAAGGCGGTAGATGAAGTAGTTTATTATATTGAGCAAGGGTTGCAGGCAATAGAACAAGATACGGAATTAAAAGGAAAAGAAAAGAATATTTTTCCTGTTATTCGTTCTACTTCTTTCCCTGTGCAATCAAAGGAAGAAATTCCTTTCGTAACAGATGAGCATACAGCTGAAACAAGAATTTATTATGCGTTGGATATGGGGACAACATACCGTTTAATTGATGAACAATTAATGAAAAAGGAAAATTGGGAGCATCATCGAATAAAAGAAATTGCCCTTTTTAATGCTAGATCGTTATCGACCGTACTAAAAGAAGATACGGTGGCGGGGAATCGTTTTTATTTTCTTAACAGCAACGATGGATATGATGCAAGCAGAATACTAAATGATGCTTTTTTAAAGGAAATGAGTGAAAAGATAAAAGGAACGATGGCGATTGCAGTTCCTCATCAAGACGTATTAATTATAGCGGATGTTCAAAATGATACGGGCTATGATGTTTTAGCGCAAATGACAATGAGCTTTTTTGCTAGTGGTCGAGTGCCTATAACGGCATTATCCTTTTTATACGAGGAAGGCAGTTTAGAGCCTATTTTTATTCTTGGTAAAAATAAAAAGCAAGAAAAGAAATAAAATTTGTCTATAAAGTTTAATGAAATAGATTTTACTTTGAAAATAAAATGTAATATAAGAGAACTAAAATGAGGGTGGCTTCCAATAATCGTTTATCAAAACAGGTTGTATTCCATGAAGAAACATTCTTCTTGCGTCATACATCCTGCTTTTTGGAAAAACTTTTTTGGAAGTTATCCTTTTTTTAAAAAGATAAGAAAGCATAAAATTTCGGACCTAGTTTAGTGTCTAGCTCCGGCGCCTGCGCTTTTCTTATATGTTTAGAATCATGATAAAAAAATCGTAAAATATGGTACGATAAAGGAATAAAGTAAATGAAAATTAGTACGCCATTTGCTTTTTTTATTGGTAATATTGGAAAGAGAATGTACAGAAAGAGTGATTTAAATTGAATTGGTTCAAAAAAGTTTTAAAACAGATAATAAAAGATAATCCAAATGAATTGGACCAAGTGGAATCCTATATAGAAGAAAAGGATTCTGCCCCTTCGAATGAATGGAAAAAGGAAATCGATTCGAAGGTTATTTATCAATATCCAAAAGGAAAGTTTCGCTTCCCGGTTATTCCAGATAACACAACGGAAGAAAATAGAAGAGAAAACAGACAACGAGAGTTTACGAAAGAACGAAATAGACCGGTTTCTCAAACATCTAATATAGAGAGGAAACAACCACAAAATGAACCAGTCTTAAAAAATACTACTCCTAAGGAGAATCTGAATAAAATAAAAAAACCGTTTCGATTAACAGAAACAATCTCTCCTATATATGGATATAATAGACCGGTGCAAAAAGGAAAAACCCAAAATAATAAGGAAATAGTGGCACCAGTAAAGGAATATGTCGCTTCTATACAAGATAAAGATAAACAAGAAGAAAATTTCCTGTTGTTTGAAGAGGAAATATCGGCTGGATTACAGATACAGGATGATGTATCTCTAGAAAGAGAGATAAGCAAAAAAGTAGATGAAAAGCAATCTTTTTTTGATGATGAAGAAGCAGACATTTTGGTGCAAACTGATCCTAAAAATGATTTTGTTATAACAGAAGAAGTCCAAGAAGAAATGGAACAGTCAACAGATAGATTGCTAGAAGAGGCGGTGGAAATAGAAGAAGCTATCTTGCAACAGGACCCTACTTCAACGGAATTAACAGAAGAAGATAGTATCGTAGAAATAGTAGAAAAAGAAAATATTATGCTTTCTTCGAATGATGTTTGTGATAAGAAAGAAAATTGTACAAACACTGAGGAGATTAAGCCAAAAGGAACATCTATTAAACGTGGCCCACTTCCTTTTAATGTTCTCATGTTAAATAAAGATCGACAATACATGCAAAAGAAGAAGTTAGAAGAGAATTCAGCCAATAAATCGATACAACAACAGTCTATTGAAAAACGTCCTGTTGAAATAGAAGAGATGGATATCCCTTATTATGCTTTTCCAGCAATAAATTTATTGCATCCACCAATCATGAAAGTAGAAAACGATGATTGGATACAAGAACAAACAAGCGTGTTAGACGATACATTTACAAATTTTAATGTGCAAGCAAAAGTTGTAAATGTAACGCAAGGACCTTCTGTAACAAGATATGAAGTGCAGCCTGCACCAGGCGTAAAGGTAAGTAAAATCACGAATCTTTCCGATGATCTCAAACTAAGTCTTGCTGCAAAAGATATTCGTATAGAAGCACCTATTCCTGGAAAACACACTATTGGCATTGAAGTGCCTAACCATTCAAGCAGACCAGTGTTAATAAGTGAAATCATAAATAGTGCTGCTTTTAAAGAATCCGCTTCTCCTTTAACCGTTGCGTTGGGATTAGATATTGCAGGGAAGCCGATTGTGACCGATTTAAGAAAGATGCCACATGGGCTCATAGCAGGTGCAACAGGCTCTGGAAAAAGTGTGTGTATTAATACGATGCTAGTTAGTTTATTATATAAATCAAAGCCGGAAGAATTAAAGCTGTTATTAATCGATCCAAAAATGGTGGAACTCGCTCCGTATAATTATATTCCTCATTTAGCCAGTCCAGTTATTACAGATGTGAAAGCTGCAACTGCTGCATTAAAGTGGGCGGTTGAAGAAATGGAGCGCAGATATGAATTGCTGGCGCATTCAGGTGTTCGGGACATAACGAAATATAATCAATTGGCAGAAGAGCATAAGCGTTATTCCGACAAGCTACCATACATTGTGATTGTTATTGATGAGTTAGCCGACTTAATGATGATGGCACCAGCTGATGTGGAAGAGGCGATAAGCAGGATTGCACAAAAAGCGAGGGCTTGTGGGATTCATTTGCTTATTGCAACACAACGACCATCTGTAGATGTTATTACAGGACTTATTAAAGCAAATGTGCCAACCCGAATTGCCTTTTCTGTTTCATCACAGATTGATTCTAGAACCGTTATTGATATAAGTGGTGCAGAGAAACTATTAGGAAAAGGAGATATGCTTTTTTTAGAAAATGGTACGTCTAAGCCTGTTCGATTGCAAGGAACATTTGTCTCCGATGAAGAAATAGATGATGTAGTTCGTCATGTACGAAATGAACAAAAACCAGAATATTTATTTGAACAAGAAGAGCTGCTGAAAAAGGTACAAATGACAGAAGAAGAAGATGAGTTATTTTACGAAGCTTGTGAATTTATTATTGAACAAGGGGGAGCTTCTACTTCTAGTCTGCAAAGAAGGTTTAAAATCGGTTATAATCGTGCCGCAAGATTAATTGATATGATGGAAAAACAAGGGTTTATTTCAGAAGCGAAAGGTACGAAACCTCGAGATGTTTTAATTACAGAAGGAGAATTTCTTCAAATGCAAGAAAATGTATAATAAAATCATTCACATCAAGTTTTATTTCAAATGTAGCCTGTTTTTGCCCGTTAATAACGGGGGAAACGTGAGAGTGAAAGTTAATTTGAGGATGATAAAAATTGTTGCATAGTTTTTCTTTATAAAAGATGGTATAATGAATAAATGCGAATACAACAGGAAAAAAAAGTTAAATCATCTTACAGCTAACATAGCGAAAAAGGATGCTATGAGCAAATTAAAGATTGATGTCATATACTGTTTAACAGATATACGATAGTTGGAGGTTCTTTATATGACTATTTACCACTTCGTAGGTATAAAAGGGTCAGGAATGAGTGCATTAGCACTAATTCTGCATGATATGGGTTTACAGGTACAAGGATCTGATGTAGAAAAGACTTTTTTTACACAAGCAGCTTTAGAACAATCTGGAATAACTATTCTTCCATTTAATAAAGAGAATATAAGTCCAGGCATGAATGTAATAGTTGGAAATGCTTTTCCAGACACACATGAAGAAGTGGAGGAGGCAATGAAGCTAGGCCTTCCAATTCTTCGTTATCACCGTTTTTTAGGTGATTTTATGAAACAATTTACTAGTATTGCTGTAACAGGAGCTCATGGGAAAACATCTACAACTGGATTGCTTTCCCATGTAATAAAAGGTGCGAAGCCCACTGCTTATTTGATTGGCGATGGTACTGGAAAAGGCATAAAAGGAGCAGAATATTTTGCATTTGAAGCATGTGAATATAGACGACATTTTCTGTCTTATTTTCCGGACTATGCGATCATGACAAACATTGACTTTGATCATCCTGATTATTTTGCGAATGTTGATGATGTATTTTCTGCATTTCAGGAAATGGCATGGCAAGTGAATAAAGGAATTTTTGCCTGTGGTGATGATGAACAACTTCAAAAGATACAAGCAAAAGTCCCAGTTGTTTTTTACGGTTTTGACGATGAAAATGATTTTCAGGCGAGAAATGTGGTGAAAACGACAGAGGGAACAACTTTTGAAGTATATGTACGAAATACGTACTACAATACTTTTTCCATCCCAACATTTGGCGATCACAATATTTTAAATGCACTGTCTGTTATTGCATTAAGCCATTACGAAAACTTGGATGCAAACATTGTGAAAGAAAGATTACTATCTTTCCAAGGTGTGAAACGGAGATTTTCAGAAAAAATAATAGGCTCGCAAGTTGTCATTGATGATTATGCCCATCATCCAACAGAAATCAAAGCAACAGTTGAAGCAGCAAGACAAAAATATCCGGATCGTGAAATTGTGGCAGTCTTTCAGCCGCATACATTTTCAAGAACACAAACTTTTTTAAATGAGTTTGCTGATAGTTTAAACTTAGCTGATTCTGTTTATCTATGTGAAATATTTGGTTCCGCCAGGGAAAATCATGGGAAATTAAGCATTCATGATTTAGCCGAGAAAATCCCAGGCAGCAACATTACTTCAGAAGAGACGATTTATTCATTAAAAACACATGGAAATGCGGTTATTATTTTTATGGGCGCTGGAGATATTCAAAAGTTCCAAGAAGCTTATGAAAAATCGTTTGTATAAAGAAAAGTTTTACTTCTTTAAGAAAAAATCCACGTTGGGAAAAATTCCACGTGGATTTTTTGTTGAAGCTTTTAGTTTTGCCAGTTTGTTCTTATTTTAAGTTTTCCGGATTAAGTGGCTCTAATTCAGGAATAACAAATCTGCCGTCTTTTCTGATTAATACATCATCAAAATAAATTTCGCCCCCACCGTAATCTGGTCTCTGTATATTTACCATGTCCCAATGTATAGTGGAATGATTCCCATTAAAAGCTTCATCATAGCATTGTCCAGGAGTAAAGTGGAAGCTTCCATCGATTTTTTCATCAAATAAAATATCTTGCATCGGGTGTAGAATATATGGATTAACACCGATAGCAAATTCTCCGATATATCTTGCGCCTTCATCAGTATCTAAAATTTTATTTAATCTGTCAGTATCATTGGCTGTTGCTTTTATAATTTTTCCATTTTCAAAAGTTAAGGATACATTTTCAAATGTAAAACCATGATAAGGAGAAGGAGTATTGTATGTCAGTTGACCATTAACAGAATCACGGACTGGAGCAGTATAAACTTCTCCATCTGGAATATTCATTTGCCCAGAACATTTAATGGCAGGAATATCTTTAATGGAAAAAGTTAAATCAGTCCCTTGTCCCGTTATTTTCACTTTATCTGTTTTATTCATCAAGGCAACAAGCTCGTCCATCGCTTTATCCATCTTGCCGTAGTCAAGATTACATACATCAAAATAAAAATCTTCAAATGCTTCCGTACTCATTTTAGCTAGCTGAGCCATAGAAGGGTTTGGATAACGCAATACTACCCATCTTGTTTTTGGTACTCGAATTTCTCGGTGTACTTTTTTACCGATTGTGCTTCCTTCTATTTTCATTTTTTCAGCAGGTACATCGGCATGTTCATTAATATTATCACCAGAGCGTAAACCGATATATGCGTCCATTTGACTCATCACATTTGCTTCGAAATTTGCCATCATTTCATATTGCTCTTCTTGAGCTCCTAATAATAGGCTTCGGTTGACTTCATTATCTTTTAGAGAAACAAAAGGATAGCCACCAACTGCATAAGCTTCTTTAACAAGCGCTTTTACTAATTCTTTTTGCAATCCAAAGTTTTCGATTAGCACTTTTTCTCCTTTTTGCAACTGTATCGAGTATTGAATAAGATTTTTCGCCAATTGTTCTATTCGTGGATCCTTCATATGTACCTCCAAAATTAAAAATATGTATACGATAGTACTATTGTACATGAAAAAATATTTTTCTTAAATAATAATAACCAACAAGCAGAAGATTTATCCAGGGTAAACCTTCTCATCGTATACAAAAAAATTGGTATAAAATTGGTTCAGCCCCTTATTATTTTTGTATAGCAGGTACAAACAAAGACAAAGTAACTCAATGGACAAATATTTGTTTCTCTTTTCATTTTTCTCTATAATAAAGTCATGGTTGAAAAAATGGTAAAACTGGTAATGGTACTAAGTGGAGGTGCAATCATTATGATTGATATTTTATATTGGAGTGTTGCTTTAATAGCAATTGCATTTACTGTTTTAGTCATCTATCTGGCCAAAACATTAAAATCCCTACATATTACGTTAGATAGTGTTTCCAAAACATTATCTGGCCTTGAAAGACAGCTTGATGGTGTGACAAGAGAAACGACTGTGCTGCTTGAAAAAACGAATCATTTAGCAGCAGATATTCAACAAAAATCTGAAAGCTTAAACAGCGTAGTAGATGCGGTTAAGGGTGTAGGGGAGTCTGTTCGAGGATTTAATCAGTCTGTTCAGTCTATTACAAATAATGTCGAAACAACTCTAGAAAAAAACCAAGATAAAATTTCGCAAATTGTTCAGTGGAGTAATATTGCGATGAATATTAGAGATCAGTGGAATTCTCGCAGAGAGATGGCAAAACGTAAAACGAATTAAACAACAGGATAAATGGAGGAGGTCATATTATGAAAAAAGAATATGAAAACACGAGTACAAAAGATTTTTTATTAGGTGCTATTGTAGGCGGTGTTGTTGGTGCAGCAGCAGCTTTATTTCTTGCTCCTAAACCAGGGAAAGAGTTAATAAATGATGTGAATGAACAGGCTAATAAGTTTAAAGGAAAAGGGATCGACCTTTCCGGTACAGTAAAGGAAAAAGGTTCAGATTTTATAAGTATAGCAAAAGAAAAAACGGACCGTTTAAGTACAACTGTGTCGAAGCACTCGAATGATTTAATGAGTAAGTTAAAAGTGAAGAATGATAGTGAAAAAGCATCTGCAAGTGAAGATGTAGAAGAGCCAATAAAAACTAGTTATGATGAAATTCAGCAAAAGCTTGAAGAAACGAAAAAAGCATTCGACGAAACAGAAAGTAAATACCATCAATAATCGTAGAAAAAAACTGCTAATTTTCTTAATACATGCTTAGGAGGAATGAAAATGAAAAAAATAAATTCAATTGAAGAATTCGATAAAGAAGTACAAAATAATTCATCTGTATTGCTGTTAAAGCATAGTCTAACATGTCCGATTAGCCAAGCTGCTTTTGATGAATATCAGCAATTTACAGAAGCTAATGAAAATGTTAATGCTTATTATTTAGCTGTACAGGATTCAAGACCATTATCCAATCATATTGCAGAATCGTATCAAATTAAGCATGAGTCTCCACAAGTATTGTTATTTTCAAATAATGATGTCGTTTGGAATGCATCTCACCGTAATATAACCGTTGATGCTTTAACAGATGCTGTTAATACGAATAAATAAAAAATGACGGATTCCCTAGACGTTTTTAAACGATTTGGGGAATCCGTTTTTTTTTGCTCTGTTAAATTCTATTGTTGATTTTCAAAAGGTCAGGGAATCCACTCCCTTTCCGCGGACGAACTGGCAAGCCTCCTCGCTCGTACCTCACTGCGGGGTCTTGCCAGCCCGTTTTTCCACAGGAGTCTCGTAGATTCCCTTCCTATAAACAACATTATCGTTTAACAGAGCCTTTTTTTAGATGAAAAAGACAAAATTTTACTGACAATCGTCATTATATGTTTTATAATGCAATTAAGTAAACTTCGGGTTTACTTAATTGCACATAGATGAATGGGTGTGTTAAATGGGAATAAATGAGCGAAAACAGAAAGAAAAACAAATTCGTCGAAACGATATAATTGATGCTGCTGAACGAGTTTTTTTCTCAATGGGATATTCAGTGGCAACGATGAATGATGTAGCGAGAGAAGCAGAGTTTAGTAAAAGAACGGTGTATGTTTATTTTAATAGCAAGGAACAAATTTATTTTGAAATAATGTTAAGAGGCTACAGACTATTAATAGAAATGCTAGAAAAAGAATGGCAGAACAAAAAGGTTGGTGACTCGCTAGATTATATTCGAAAAATGGGAAGAATCCTTTTTCAGTTTAGCAAGATGTATCCCGATTATTTTGAAGCAATCGTTGAATATGAAAACGGGGAAAAGGATTTTGACAATGGTATACCAGATCATTCTAGGGAAGAATGTTATGCTTTGGGAGAGAAAGTATTTGGATTTTTGATTGACGCATTAAAGGAGGGAGTAGCGGAAGAGCATATTCGTAAGAATTTAGATTTGACTAATACAGCCCTCATTTTATGGTCATGTATCGTAGGTGTATTTACGATGACAAAGAGAAAGAAGAGTTATTTTAAACATTATCATCAAAAAAATTCTGAAGATTTGATTCCTGAAGCATTAGAGCTTTTAATAAGATCCATTCAAAATTAAAGAAGGGGTAGAAACGAAATGAAAAAGGTGAAAAGAAAAATAAGTTTTCTTACCATATCATTGTCGGTTTTTCTAGTAATTGTATTTTTTACAATCTTAATAGTTAGCGGTGCTTTTTTAACACCTAAATATTTAGAGCCATGGAAAAAAAGCTATGCATCACAATTTGATGACCCTAGAGTAAGTTTAGCATCACAAGGGCTTTTAGCGGCTAGCGGTCACAACATGCAGCCGTGGATCATCCGACTTGATAAAGAAAATCCGAATGTATTTTACCTGTATGCGGATTCAAAAAAGCTAGTACAACAAGTCGATCCATATGCAAGACAAACGCTAATCTCTCAAGGGACTTTTTTAGAATATGTGAAAATAGCAGGTGCAGAACATGGCTATGATGTAGGTCTGGACTTATTTCCTGAGGGAGAATATGATAAACGGAACATTAAGGAAAGCATGAAACTAAAGCCTGTAGCAAAAGTTACTTTAAAGAAAGTGGAAAGAAAAGAAAATGTACTTTATCCTTATCTTTATTTGATGGATACAAATAGATTTGAATACGAGAATATTACATTAACTGATCAACAAATCAAGCAGTTAAATGAGCTGAGTAATGAAGCTGGTATTACGATTAAGATTTTTCAGGATCATACTAATGTAAAAAATCTTGGTCGATTTGCAATTGATGGTGCAAAAATTGAATCTAAGATTCACAGAATCAATAAAGAATCTGGAGAAATTTTTCGTGCCAATGAGTATCAAAAAAATAAATATCGATATGGTTTTTCTGTTGAAGGGCAAGGGATTACGAGAATGAAAAAACATCTAATGCAAGGCTTACTGACACTTATTCCCTCTATGAATAATGAAAAAGCATCAGCTGATTTATTTGTAAAGTCCACTCAGATTGGAGTGAATAACACTCCAGTATATGCGATGATTATGACAAAAGATAATAGCAGAAGCAATCAGGTGAAGGCAGGAATGATCTATAGTCGTCTTGTTTTGACTGCACACAGCATGGGCTTTGTCATGCAGCCCCCTAGTCAAGTATTGGAAGAATACCCAGAAATGAAAGAACAGAATCATAAAATTCATCAGGAATATGCGTTACATGGAGAAACGATTCAGATGTTTGTTCGCATGGGCAAGCCAACAAAAGAAGCTCCGAAAAGTATGCGACAGGATATACTGGAGTTTATTGAAGGAAAAGGGGACGGAGCTTCGCATACTTGAAATGTAAACAGATGCTGTTACAACATGCGAAGCCCCGCAGACACCGCCTTTATGATGTCGTAACGGACCAAATAATGTCAAGATCGTCGCCTTTTTTAATAGGGGTTAAAAATGTTGCCGTTTTCCCATTTCTTTTTAATTCAAATGTACCGTTATTTGTTTTCGGCATATCTATTTGCACGTACGCAAATAAATCTTGGAATAGAAAACCTTCGAATGGTTTTTGCTCTATTATAATGTCATCATGATCAAAGACCTTATCTTCCATGGAAAGAATTTGATCATTTCTTTTAAATTGAGCTAATTGCTTGGATAATGTCAGTTTTTTTCCATTAAAAGTAATAGGGATGACTTGGTATAATAATACTTGTTTTATTTCTGCCAACTCTTGGACGGTAGGTGACTTTCTCTTTTTTATCGTTAGTTCATCACGATGATTAAATGTAGAAGATAATTTAGCCTGTATACCGTTGCGTAGGATTTTTCCGGAAAATGCAGGGAACACAGTTTCTTTTCCATTAATTTTTACTTTAAATGGTGTTAATTCAGCAAGGAAATCATGTAATTCCAGGGAAAGAAGGACATCTTGAATAGTAGCTGCAAGTTTATACTCTATAACATCTCTGTCTTGAATCCATGTCTCTTGTGATGCTGGTTTGCCGTTGCATCGTATAGTTGCTTGCAGCTTATGATTTTCACCATTAATGTTAATGATATTTTCTGTTAAGTCATCTAATAAATCCTTTATTTGCACTACTGCGGCCTGGCCATCTTCCCCTTTATTTACCGTTAATTCTTCTCCATTCTCAACAGTATCATCTAAGGAACATTCTATACCATTTCTGCTAATAACCGGAGCTTGACCATGGGTGCCTGGAATGGTGATATTTTGATTATTTAAAGTGATAATCATGGCGTTCCCTGGTTTTCCATATAATTTTGTCAATTTTAAACCTGAGGCAAGTAAACAATCACCGACTGTTAATTTATTTACTTCAAATAATCGAACTGGCTGTTCATTCACGTATACAGTTTTATATTGAACAGGTGATTTTCCTGCTGCTATCGCAATCCCTATTGGTGTAACTAATTCTGGACCGTTCATCATCGAATTTTCAAACGTCAAATTGGTAATGGCATCCATCCCTCTAATGGCCACTCGATTCGATGTTAACTCTAACATCTCGGCAATTTTTTGCTGTAATGCCGGTGTTTGGCTGCCTCCGCCGACAAGCATAACCGCTTTTGGTGCTTTTTGATTATTAAGCGCAAGAATTTCTCTGCATATGCTGTCCGCAAGCTTATCTAACGCAACAGAAATCTTCTCCATTACCTCGTTTTTATGTAATTCCGTTGTAAATCCTAATATATCAGTTACGGTAATGATATCTTGATTGGATAGCTCCTTTTTAGCTGCTTCAGCAAGTGGAAAGTCTAATAAATACTGATCACTTATTGCTTCTGTAATTTCGTCCCCAGCAACTGGTACCATTCCATATGCAATAACTGTTCCTAAATCGGTAATTGCAATATCAGATGTTCCTGCACCAATATCTACTAGTGCAACATTTAATCTTCGCATGGATGGAGGAATGAGTACATTAATAGCGGCAATTGGTTCTAATGTTAATGCATCCATTTCTAAATTCGCACGATGTAAGGCAGCAATTAAAGATTCTACTACCACTTTAGGGAGAAAGGTAGCAATAATTTCGACAGTGGCCATATTTCCTTGTTGATCCAGTAAATTTCCTAATTCTTGATCATCTAATACATAACGTAATACAGAATAGCCAACGCAATAATAAAACTGACTTTTTTCTCGATTATTTTTTTCTGCAACAGAACTTTGCGCTATTTGAACAGCCGTAAGCTCCATATGTAAAATATCTTGTTTCGTCATCATTGGTTTTCCTTCCATATTGACAGAATAGGAAGATTTTTCTGTTTTAAGTGCACGTCCTGCAGCAGCAACACACACTTTGTGTAATGGTCCATGATTTTGTTCTAATTGCGTTTTGATTTTTTGAATAATTTTAGAAACCGCCAATACATCATGTATTTGACCATCAAGCATAGCTCGTTCTGTATGTTCAACGGAAAGAATTTCTAAAACATGATAATTTTCTTCTTCTTTTTCTAATATAATACCGACGACAGAGCGAGTACCAATATCTAAAGCGAATAACTTTTCTTTATTAGACAAAAAGACACCTTCTTTATTATTTAAAAATAGTGAAATGATAGGAAGTAATAAATATTACAATGCTTTAACGCTTAAAAGCGTTTAATTATTAAAGAAAATTAGTGACAACGGAAAAAAGATGATTTATAATAAACCCAATTACAAGAAATGTAACATATTTTTATATGTCGATAAAGATTATTAAAATTTGTTTAAAGTGTGTGTTCAAAAAGGGAACAAATTAGAAGCAAGCTAACGAAGAGATTAGAGGCTTTAACTTTGCGACTTTTTGGAATCCTTTTAAATAGAAAGTGTATATAAATTAATTTTTCTGCATTGACATAGGATAAAGGATGGGATAATAGTGAGTAACAAAGATTTAGATGCACTGCGTAATCGTGTAGACGAAGTGAATTTAGAAATACTAGAAAAAATTAATGAAAGAGCTGCACTCGTACAAGAAATTGCCCAAACAAAAGTAACACATGGTGCACACCGTTACGATCCGGTACGCGAACGCAAAATGCTTGATAATATTTTAGAGAAAAACAACGGTCCATTTGATAATGCAACTGTTGCTCATTTATTTAAACAAATTTTCAAAGCTGGGTTACAATTGCAGCAAGATGATGACAGCAAAGCGCTGCTAGTTTCTCGTAAAAAGAAACCAGAAGATACGATTATCGATTTAAAAGGAACAAAAATTGGCGATGGAGTTCCAAAGTTTGTATTCGGACCATGTTCTGTTGAGTCATATGAACAGGTTGCTAAAGTTGCAGAATCGGTTAAAGCAAAAGGCTTAACCTTATTACGTGGAGGTGCATTTAAGCCAAGAACATCTCCATACGATTTCCAAGGTCTTGGTGTGGAAGGCTTAAAAATATTAAAACGTGTAGCAGATGAATATGATTTATCTGTAATCAGCGAAATTGTTAGTCCAGAGCATATTGAAGAAGCATTAGATTATATCGATGTGATTCAAATTGGTGCTCGTAATATGCATAACTTTGAATTACTAAAAGCAGTAGGAAGTGTGAAAAAGCCTGTTCTACTAAAAAGAGGGTTAGCTGCAACGGTTGAAGAATTCATAAATGCGGCTGAATATATTATTTCACAAGGAAATGATCAAATCATGCTTTGTGAACGAGGCATTCGTACGTATGAACGAGCGACAAGAAATACATTAGATATTTCTGCTGTACCAATTTTAAAACAAGAAACACATCTTCCTGTCTTTGTTGATGTTACACATTCTACTGGAAGAAAAGATTTACTGTTGCCATGTGCAAAAGCAGCACTTGCAATCGGTGCAGATGGAGTGATGGCGGAAGTGCATCCAGATCCTGCAGTAGCATTATCTGATTCTGCACAACAAATGGATTTAAACCAGTTTGATGAATTTTATAAAAACATTCAAGCAACTCCGTTTGTAAAAGCATAAGTTTATCTATATGAAAAGCGCTGTTAAACGATAATGTTGATTTGGAAAGCGAGTGGATTCCCTGACCATTTATAAATCAACAATGAAATTTAACAGAGCGATTTGAAAAAAAGCGTAGGTTTGATTCTATCCAAACGTTTGGAGGATCATCAGCCTATGCTTTTTTTATCTTTGGCTCTGTTAAACGATCATGTTTTTTAGAGGAAGGAATCTGCGAGACTTCTGCGAGGGTGATTACATTAAAAAGTAAAAAAAGTAGATGTTTTTGAAAAAAAATGAAAGCTTGTCATTGCGGCATTTGTAACGTTATCGTATGATTAAATACATAATTAGACAAGATTAGCTAAATCAAGACAAAGTAAAATGATTAGTTTCTAGCTACTTGCAACAAAATAAACTGATGGTATGTACGAACAAAAGGAGTGTTTTATAATTATGAATATAACGATATATGATGTTGCGAGAGAGGCAAGTGTATCAATGGCTACTGTATCAAGAGTAGTTAATGGTAATCCAAATGTAAAACCTGCAACTAGAAAAAAGGTATTAGAAGTAATTGATCGCTTAGGTTATCGACCCAATGCTGTAGCGCGTGGTTTAGCTAGCAAAAAAACGACTACTGTCGGGGTGGTTATCCCTGATATTTCCAGTACGTTTTATGCGGAGTTGGCGCGTGGGATAGAAGATATTGCCACGATGTATAAATACAATATTATATTAAGCAACTCTGATCAAAATAAAGATAAGGAGCTCCATTTATTAAATACAATGTTAGGAAAACAGGTAGATGGCATTGTGTTTATGGGGGCCAATATTACAGAAGAGCATGTACAGGAATTTGAAAAATCTCCAGTTCCGATTGTACTTGCAGCAAGTATAGAAGAAAGCGGGAAAATTTCTTCTGTTAATATCGACTATGCTCAAGCAACCTTTGATGTGGTAACTTCTTTTGTTGAAAAAGGACATAAAGTCATTGCACTTGTACTTGGGAGCTTAGAAGAGCCTATTAATCGAAACGAAAAACTTGTTGGGTATAAAAGAGCATTAGAAGCTGCAGGCATTGCCTTTGATGAAAATTTAGTTATGGAAGGCGACTATTCATATGAATCTGGTTTAGAGTCGTTTGATAAATTGATGGAATTACCGAATAAACCTACAGCAATTTGTGTTGGGTCGGATGAAATGGCAATAGGTGTTATTCATGGAGCGGAGGATATGGGATATAATGTTCCAGAGGATTTTGAAATCATCAGCTCTGATAACACAAAGCTTACGTTAATGGTAAGACCACAGCTAACGACGATTGTTCAGCCATTATATGATATTGGGGCTGTAGCTATGCGACTATTAACGAAGTACATGAATAAAGAAACAGTGGAAGATCATATTGTTGTACTTCCACACCGTATAGAAGAACGAGCATCTACGAAATAAGTAAAAAGGAATGGCTTTTTTAGAGCCATTCCTTTTTCTTTGGACAATGTTCAAGCATAAAACATGCTTGTAGGCATTGTCGAGCTGTTTAAGTAAAATTGTTTATGGAGAAGGTGTATCCCCATTGTTATTGTTCACACCTTGATTTTGATCTAACGGTTGCTGATTCTCTACTGGTTTATTTTCTACTGGTTTATTCTCTTCTGGTTTATTTTCTACTTGATTATTTTGGCTATTCTCAGGTGATACTGTTTCATTATTCTTGTCTTCATTTGCTGGATTTTGATTTTTTTCTTCTTCTGGTTTAGAAGCATTATCATCCTTTTTAGGTGCTTCTTTTTCTTGTCCGATTGTAATTACGTTGGAAGAAGAAGATTCTCTGCCGGCAATATCTACAGCATTAACGGTGTAGGCGCCGTTTCCACCTTTAAATGCAAGTGTTTCACCAGCTTTTATACTAGCAACTTTTTGACCGTCTTTGTAAATCCTGTAGCCGACAATATCATTCTCACTATGCTGGGACCAGGATACTCCATCCTTGTTTTGAACTATTTTTAAAGCATCTGGTGTTTTCCCATTATCACTTATTTTGTCTGTTGGAATCGCAACTTTATCCCATGTTGGGTTATTTTGAACAAGATTGCTAGGGTCAGAAACATTGATTCCGAATAGTTTTTCAATATAGTCTGGATTCAGCATTAAACCTGATTCCGCAAATTCACTTGGTGTAGAATCTAATGCCATGTATTTTTTGTCGCCGATCTGAACAATTTTTCCAGCAACTAAACTGTCATCTGTTTTATTTGGAGCACTGCCTGACTTAAATAGATCTGTTGTAACAAGTCCAGCTTTGGAACACCCTTCAGAAGGAAGTAATCCAGATACAGAGCAAATGGATCTTCTTACGATTCCGCCAGGCATTTGGAAACGCTTAGATGGATCTACTAAACTAGAATCTACATCATATGCTGCGTTCATTAAATCTGCCCACAGATAAATATTTCTCATTCCATATGATAAGCCTTTATAAGTTAAATCAAGGGATTTAGGTGTGTCATAGCCCATCCAAACGCCGAATGAAACATTCGGATTTGTAGCAACGAACCAAGTGTCATTATAATCTTGTCCCGTTCCAGTTTTGCCAGCCCAATCCGATTGGAATTTTAGGCGATTTCTTAAAGAGGTTGCAGTACCTTGACTAATAACATCTCTCATCATATCTAATGTTAAGTAAGCTGTTTGTGGACTAAACACTTTAACAGGATCCACTTTATGTTGATAAATAACTTTTCCATTTTTATCGACGATTTTGTCAATCATATAAGCATCAATAAAATCACCGTTGTTTGCCAAGGTTCCATATGCATTCGTATTTTCTTCGACTGTTACACCTTTTCTCAATGCTCCTAATGCTGTAGATCGATTGTAATAATCATCTTCTACAAGAGAAGTAAAGCCCATTTTTTCTAAAAATCTTGCCGGTTTTTGTGGCAATATCTCTGTGTAAGCTTTAACTGCTGGAACATTAAATGATTTTGTTAATGCGTATCTTGCTGTAACTAATCCATGATATTGTTTGTCATAGTTTAACGGCCATGGTCTGCTGCTTCCAGGCAATAAACTTAACGGAACATCAGGTAAAACAGATCCTGGAGATAATGTCCCCAGTTCAATTGCTGGTGCATAAACGAGCAGTGGCTTCATTGTAGAACCATTTGGACGCTTTGAACTAGTGGCATGGTTCGTTGCTTCTCTTTTGTGATCCAGTCCGCCTACAAAGCTGATGATTTTACCTGTTTTATTTTCAATTAAAACAGCACCAGTTTCAACAGGTTCTGAAAATTTAACAGTTCCATAGTATGGGAAATTTTTTGCAACCTTTTGCATGTTATCATATATTTTTTTATTAATGGTGCTATGAATGTCATACCCATTTTGGTGAATTTGACGATCAGCAAGAGTAGTATATTGTTCTCTTAAAATATCATCTTTTTCTAAATCTTTTTTCTTGTATCCATCTTTTTTTGCTAGCATTTCTGCAATGATTTCGATGGATCTTTTTTGAATTTCATACGTTAACCATGGATATTTTTGCACAGGACTTTCTTTCGATGAAATAAAATCCTTCGTAATATCATAGTTTACTGCTTTTTCGTATTCTTTTTTTGAAATTTTATCTTGATCATACATTCTTTTTAAAACGGTTTTCATTCTAGATAAGCCAGGGTCCAAGTTTTCTTTTACTTTTCCTTCTTGTGTAAAAGGAGTGTATCCGAAGGGACTTTGTGGCAATCCGGCAATAAAGGCAGCTTGAGGCAATGTTAGTTTTTTTACATCAACGCCAAATAGTCCGTTTGCTGCAGCTTGTACACCTGCAATATTGCGACCAGATGAATTTCTTCCGAAAGTAGATACGTTTAAGTATGCTTCTAAAATTTCTTCTTTATCAAAAAATTTTTCCAGTCTTAGAGCAAGTAAAATTTCTTTTGCTTTTCTTTTAAAAGAAACCTCATTTGTAAGTATTTGGTTTTTAATAAGCTGCTGTGTTAATGTACTTCCGCCGGATTGACTAGAGGTATTCGCAACTTCTTGAAATAAAGCACGCATAATAGATTTCGGAACGACCCCATTATGTTCATAAAAATATTGATCTTCTGTGGATACAACCGCATCGATTAAATAGGGAGAAACATCTTTTATTTTTACTTCTTCTCTTTCCAAGTCTGTAGGCAATTTGCCTAAATATACATTGTTGGAAAAATATAGTTCAGATGTTTCTTCATAATTATAGATGTCTTTTTTCATTGTGTTATAGGAGCGAATCGGTTCATCTTTTACTAAAGAGGCAAAATATCCTGCTCCAATTCCTGCGGCAAATCCTCCGCCTACTAATAGAACAATAATAAATAGTAAAACGATATTCCAAGTCACTTCATATGTAACACGTGCTCCTTTGACCGTTTTTTTATTGGTAAAGAAGTTTGAGAATAATTCTATAAAATTATTCCACTCCCACTTTTTATTCATTTGTATCATTCCCCCTAAAATCACATACATTATAGCATAAAGGAGAAGGACAATTCGATTTTTTTCGAGAAAGCATTTGACATATATCTTGTTTTTATGATAAAAATAACTCAACTATATATGGATTCGTTATTGTGTTGACAGGAATAAGTAGTTCTTTTATCCCTATTTTTAGAGAGCCGTTGGGTGGTGAAAAACGGCATAAATAAAAGGATGAATTACCTCCTCGAGCTTTCACTGGGAAATACAAGTAGTATCAGTGAACGGGATATGCCGTTATCTTTTTTAAGTGGAGAAAAATCTTTTTCTCAAATAGGGTGGTACCGCGCTTCATTGCGTCCCTGCATATTTATGCAGGGGCTTTTTGCTGTTTAAAGAGGAAGTCACTACATCCTGTGGAAGGCCAGTCGAATAAAAATAACAATTAATATAGGAATGATAAATAATTTTATTTTGAAATAAATGGAGGATACAAAATATGAACTTATTAGAGGACTTGCAATGGAGAGGCATTGTATACCAACAAACAGATGAGGAAGGCTTAAAGGAACAACTAAACACAAGCATGACATCGTTGTACTGTGGGGTAGATCCAACAGCTGACAGTATGCATATCGGACATCTTTTGCCATTTTTAACATTAAGACGTTTCCAAAATGCAGGACACCGTCCGATTGTGCTTGTGGGCGGCGCTACTGGTTTGATTGGGGACCCGAGTGGAAAAAGTGAAGAACGCAAGCTGCAGACACTTGATATTATTGGGCACAACGTAAAATGCCTGCAAAGCCAATTAGAACGAATCTTTGATTTTGATGGAGAAAATGGGGCAGTTATGGTAAATAACTATGACTGGGCAGGATCCATGGATATTGTTACGTTTTTACGGGATTATGGAAAATATATCGGCATTAACTATATGTTGGCGAAAGATACCATTTCATCCCGTTTAGAAACAGGAATTTCTTTTACAGAATTTACTTATACAATTTTACAAGGCCTTGACTTCTTACATTTATATGAAAATCATGATTGTAAGCTGCAAATCGGCGGAAGCGACCAATGGGGAAACATTACAACTGGTTTAGAGCTTATTAGAAAAACAATGCCTGAAGGAGCAAAAGCATACGGATTTACGATTCCGCTTGTAACAAAAGCAGATGGAACTAAATTCGGAAAAACAGAAAGTGGTGCTGTATGGTTAGATCCAGAAAAAACAACACCATACGAGTTTTACCAATTTTGGATTAACACTGCAGATGCTGATGTAGTAAAATATTTAAAATTCTTTACGTTCTTATCAAAAGAAGAGATTGAAGAATTAGAAATTGCTGTTAAAGAAGAGCCGCATTTACGCAAAGCGCAAAAAACATTGGCAGAAGAAATGACAAAATTAATTCATGGGGAAGCGGCATTAGAGCAGGCCCTTAAAATTACTGCAGCGTTATTCAGCGGTGATATTAAAAACTTAACAGCAGATGAAATTAAACAGGGGTTTAAAGATGTGCCAACATATGAGCATAAAGAAGGCGAAGCTGTTTTAGTCGATTTGCTTGTAGCAGCAGGCATTGTTTCTTCCAAGCGTCAAGCTAGAGAAGATGTTACAAATGGAGCAGTTTATATTAACGGAGAGCGTAAACAAGAACTAGATTATACACTATCAGAAGAAGACCGCATTGAAGGACAGTTCACGGTAATTCGCCGTGGCAAGAAAAAATACTTTTTAATTAAGTTTTAATGAGAAAAGCGGAAGCGCCTTAATCAGCCCCTGTGAAAGATAACCTCATGTCTCAAAAAGTGTTTTTTACTTTTAGAGACATGAGGTTATCTTTCACAGGGGTAGGTGCTGAAGCTGCAAAGAGATAAAACTTAATAATGCTAACTAAATTGCTAAAGCAAAAAAATAAAACCCTAGATGCTTCTAGGGTTTTAAATAAGATAATTAACAAAGAATATCTATTAACGAGAGTAGAACTCAACGATAAGCGCTTCGTTAATTTCTGCAGGAAGTTCAGAACGCTCAGGTAAACGAGTGAATGAACCTTCTAATTTATCAGCATCAAAAGTTAAGAAATCTGGTACAAAGTTATTAACTTCTACTGCTTCTTTTACAACTGCAAGGTTGCTTGATTTTTCACGTAAAGTGATTGTTTGACCAGCTTTTAAACGGTATGATGGGATATCTACACGAGATCCATCTACTAAAATATGGCCATGGTTTACAAGCTGACGTGCTTGACGACGAGTGCGAGCTAAACCTAAACGGTAAACAACGTTATCAAGGCGAGTTTCTAAAAGTGCCATGAAGTTTTCACCATGTTTACCAGGCATTTTGCCAGCGATATCAAATAAATTACGGAATTGGCGCTCATTTACACCATACATATGACGTAATTTTTGTTTTTCTTGTAATTGTAAACCGTATTCTGATAATTTTTTACGTTGGTTTGGACCATGTTGTCCTGGTGCGTAAGGGCGTTTATCTAACTCCTTACCAGTACCACTTAATGAAATGCCTAAACGGCGGGACAGTTTCCAGCTTGGACCTGTATATCGAGCCATAATTGACTCCTCCTTCATGTTTTTATTTGGTATAAAATAAAAACAGATGCAACAGCATTTATGTTCATTTTGTCTTCATGTACCTTCGCCCTAGCAGCCAAGGGTTACACAATACACCATCAATAAAATTGAGGAACAGAATGAAACAAAAAGCTTTTAACATATGCTGCAATATTTTACACAAAGAATATTATATGGTTTTCTATAATAGAAAGTCAAGTATATATTCATCTTAATTATTCGTTTATGATGAAAAATTTAGATTTCATGAAAAAAATTATTTTTTACCAAGCATTTCATCCTATATGCTATAATTATTATTATAACTATTTTAGTAATAATTTCTTACATGATACAGTTCAGTGCGTATTCAAAACAGAGGACAATTAGAGCAGGGAAGGTCGAGTTACGGTAGCCTGGATAGTAGGAAGTACTTTGTTGAGTACTTAAATAAGACTACAACGAAGTGATTCGGCAGCTATGGTCCCGGATTTTTTGAACATCCTCTTCAAGTACTATTTAACTTTAGACCTTAGATTTTTATAAGGAATGACGTAAATAATATGTGTTAAAGAGCCTCTATAACAAGAGGTTTTTCCTAATTATTCCTTTTGTGTATAGAATAAGGAGAATGTTTATTTCATAGGTTCTGTCGTTTGTGCTGTAAAATGTCATTTATCTTCATTTTTCTAAAATCCCGAAGTTAACTTGATTTCCACTCTATGTTTTCAAAACATATTCTTCACAGTGAAGAAAGATAATACATACATAATAAAAACATGAATTTTTTAAAATATCCCACTAAAGCTAGTAATAAATAAGCGAGGTACATTGCTTTCGTCATTTATGTATCATTTAGTAAAAAATGAAAGACATTTCTTCTTTGTAAAAGAGAAGATTCGATGTATAAAAAATAGTTTGAAAAAGTAAGGTGAATTAGGTGATAAATAGATGGATATGCTTGGCCACCAAATAATATTAAAAATAAAAAGTCGCTTTTTCGATATTGTCGATACAGAAAGCCACAATTTAAACTATGAACAATTGCTTAGTGAAATGTTAACTATCATAAAAAGTGTATTAAATGTAGAGGAAGTTGCCTTATATAGTTGTAAAGAATGGAATGATTACTGGATGGTGGAAGCAACAACTGCTTCTTCTGATCATTATCCTCTTTTGCCGAATACAAAGGAAATGAACCTTTTGTTAGCGAGTCAAGCGGTACATCGGAAACCGAATTCAATTAAATTGCTTGCTGGTTATGATTTGTTATTACCATTAAAAAACAAAGACGTATTTCAACATTTTTTTGTGATAAAAACGAAAGAAGAATCAGTAGAGAATGAATTTAGTAATACATTATTAGAAGTATTATGTCAAGAGAGCGGTTTTTTTCTTAATAAAGTGCAAAGCTTAATAAAAATTGTTATGGAGGAAAAACGATATAAACAATTATTTCGCGTAACGCAAAAGTTTCATTCTTCTATGAAAATAGAAGGTGTACTTGGTGAAATTATTTATACATTGCAGGAAGTTTATCCAACCTTTACGTATTATTTGTTATTATCACATGATAACAACAGTCATATAGATTTGCCGATAAAGGATTTAGAGTATGATAGTGAAAATATTGCAGCTATGCAAGCGTATGTAACAGGTGATATTCAATTTGAGAACTCTATGGAAGAAAGAAGATCTATTTTATATGCCCCATTAAAAGGAAAACAAGGAGTTTACGGTGTGTTGCAAGTTATTGCGCCAAATACATTTAATTTTCCGAAAAGTGAAGTCGAGTTTATTACATTATTAGCGAACACAGCAGGAAGTGCATTGGAAAATGCACAACTATATCAACAATCCAAAAAGTTAGTTTTTGATTTACAGTTAATTAATGAGACGTCACATCGTTTAAACTCTAACTTAAGATTAACAGAAATGATGACTTATATGTCTGCACGAATTTCTTCTAGTTTTGATGCGGAAGAAGTAGGATTTATTCTTTTCTCTTCAGAATCGAATGCCATTACAGTATTGCATGGAAGTACTCCTTTTTTTCATTCAAATGAAGCGGAATCTTATATTCAGTATTTTAAAGAAAAAATTAAAATGGAAAAAGATGCATTATTTTTGGGTGACTTTTTTATTGAGGGGCATGAAAATGTAAAGTATAAATCGATTATGGCTGTGCCAATGATGCAAACAGGTACTTTAAAAGGGTTTTCTATTGTGATGCATTCAGCACCATATCACTTTTCATTTGATACATTTAAATTATTACAATCATTAATACACCATTCTACATTAGCCTTAACCAACTCCATGTTAAGAGAAGAATTAGAAAAATTAGTTGTTACAGATCATCTAACGAAATTATTCTCCAGGAATTTTCTTGATGAAAAAATACATCATTCTTTACAAGAAGATACAGAAGGAACTTTTATCCTTATTGATATTGATAATTTTAAAGCGGTGAATGACACATATGGCCATCAAGTAGGAGATGAAATAATTATTCAAGTAGCTAATATTATATTGGAAAATATAAGAGGTACAGATATTGGCGCAAGATGGGGAGGGGAAGAATTAGCCATCTATTTGCCAAAGGTTCCGCTTTCTATCGGAATTATTATTGCGGAAAGACTTGTGTCCAAAGTAAGAGAAACTTCTTCTCCTTCTGTAACGATTTCATGCGGTGTATCCTATTGGAATAAAGAAATGAACGATAATTATAAAGCTATTTTTAAACGAGCAGACAAAGCGCTTTATGTGGCGAAGGAATCTGGAAAAGATAGAGTGGTTATTCAAAATACGTATCTTGTAAGTGAATAGAGCCTGAAAAACTAGTTCCATTTTGTTGGAGCTAGTTTTTTATTTCGTTTTTCTTATAGGCTGTTTTTGTATAGATTGTTGCATTTTAACTCGCAGCCTGAATACACTTCGCTTTCCGTGGGCGAGCGTCGAGCCTCCTCGTCGCCATACGCTCCTGTGGGGTCTCGTCTTTCTCGCATTCCCACAGGAGTCTACGTGTATGCAGGCTGCTAAGAAACACTTTTCCAAATGTTTTTTTTGTGAAAAACAACAAACTTTGAGAAAACAGCCTTCTTAAAAGATAAGAATAAAAATTTTCACAAGGTTTGAACAAGGCGATTCCGCCTTTCTTATAAAAACTTAATTAAAGTATCTACAAATAGTTGTAAATATTTTTGATCTATTTCATCGAAACGGTTTTTTTCGGGAGAATCGATATCAAGTACACCAAGTAATGTTCCGTCTTCTTTCAGCAATGGTACTACTATTTCGGATTGGGAAGCTGCATCACAAGCGATATGTCCTGGGAATTGATGAACATCTTCTACACGAATCGTTTCTTTTTTTTCTGCTGCTGTACCGCAAACACCTCTGCCGAAGGAGATACGTACACATGCAGGCAAACCTTGGAAAGGGCCAAGCACTAGTTCCCCATCTTCCACTAAATAAAACCCAACCCAATTAACTCGGTCCAAAAAGTGATTCAACAATGCTGCTGCATTTGAAAGGTTGGCAATGATATTACTTTCTCCTTCAAGAAGAGCTTTTAACTGTTTTTCTACTAATTGATACTTTTCTTCACGGTTACCGTTATATGATTCGACGTTAAACATGAAATACACCTAACTTTCTTCATCAACTATACATATTTTTGCAAAAAAACGCTGAAATAGCGAAGACTTTGTCGAGATTCTTTTAAAGGAATGCTGATAGTTAGCAAGAATTTTATAGTAAGGTCCATTTTTGTTGAACGCTCTTTTCATATAGATTGTTGTTATCTACCCCGCAGCCTGAATACACTTCGCTTTCCGCGGGCGAGTGCCGAGCCGCATCAATGCTATACTCCTGTGGGGTCTCGTCTTTCTCGCTTTTCCCGCAGGAGTCTACGTGTATGCAGGCTGCTCAGTGCTTCAGCCATGTTTATTATTTTATTCAAAAACAACAAACTTTTAGAAAACAGCTTTGTTGAAAAAAGGTATAAGAAGTAGTTCAAAACTACAATGGATAAAAATGGACTAATGTAATTTATTCAGCCTAATAAACACTTTCTCGACGTTCAGAGATTTAATTTATTCAATCATATTTTTAATTTATTAGCAAGAGGAAAGAGGCGAGCAAATATGAAAAAAAATGCAAGAGAAGTCATTATCGAGTCTGCTATTACGTTGTTTAATCAAAATGGATATGATGGGACATCTATTAGAGATATTGCAGGGCATGCAAATGTTAATGTAGCGAATATTTCCTATTATTTTAAGGGGAAGCATGGTTTATTAGAATATTGCTTTACAAACTATTTTGAAAAATATTTAGAAGTATTAGAATATGGCATTTCTTCTGTTTCATTTAGTGCGACAGAGAGGTTAAAAAAAGTAGTGGAGGCAATTATTAATTTTCAATGTTTGCATCCACATTTAACGAGGTTTGTATTAAGGGAAGTTTCCATTGATTCACAAGTAGTCCGTGAAATCATGTCTACGTATTATGTGAAAGAACGTTTTTATTTGACAAAAATTTTAGAAGAAGGCATAAAACAAAAAGAATTTAAAAAGCAAACAATTCCTTACAGTATTATGCAGCTGAAAAGTCTTTTATCTATGCCATTTCTTCATACGTATTATTTAACAGAAGTACTCCATGTTTTTTTACATGAAGCGTATTTTACAAAAAAGTTTCTAGAAGAAATTAATAAATGGATTGATGAAGTGATTTGTTTAGATGCAAAATCGTTATCAATTTCCTAACGTCTGATCCCAACCTTGTCCTAAATCTTTCACTTGATGGGCATCAGATCCGTAAATTAATGGAATTTGCAGCTTTTTTGCTTCTTGAACAATCCATTTTGGAGGATATGGCTCTCCACATAATGGTTTATTTACACCTGCACCATTATAATCCAGTTCTAAATTCTGCTTTTTTAGTTCATTTAATAAAGCAATGATTGTGTGAAGGTAGTCTTTATTAATCGGATATTTTTTTTGGAATTTATGTACGAGTGTTATATGACCGATTCTACTAGGTTTAAACGGTCCTAAATCTGCTTTTATTGATTTTTCGACTGTTTTATAATAACAATCATAGATCGATTCCACACTTCCATAGTTTTTTATCATTTCGGCAAATAAATCTGGACTGTAATCGACACAATCATATGCATGATCTTTTTTTAGAAAATGTACACTAAGAATACTGTCGTCCAGCTTATCTCCCCAGATTGTTAAAAAGTCACGGATTTCTTTTTCGAAGCCTTCGATATAATCAATCTCTAGACCAACATTGACTTTTATTTTTTCTTTATAAACTTCTTTAACAGCATTTACTTCGGATATATAATGTGGTAGCTCTTCAAGTGACATGCTGCTGTCTTTAGTAGGAGTAGTGTCTACAAAGCCTTTTGGCAAGGGAGCATGTTCTGTAAAAGATATTTCGTTAAATCCTAATGAAATTGCTTTTTCAATATAATCAGCCAATGCATCTTTTGTTCCATGTGGACAAAAGGATGTATGGATATGGCCATCTTTTTTTAACATAAAAGATTCATCCTTTCCATCTAAAAAAATGTTATTATCAATTATTATACAGATGACTAAGAAACATTTAATATATTTATTTTTATTTCTTACCAGGAAACATAAACGAAACAACGTTGTGGATAACTTAAGCGGTTGGGTCCATACCTAGATAACAGCGCCTAGCCCTTGTGAAAAATAACCCTTTGCTATTAGAAGTAAAAAGTACTTTCACGAGCAAAATGAACATTTTTCTTCAGGGCTGAACAAGGCGCTTCCGCTTTTCTTCTTTGGTTTATTGTTCAAGCTGCAAAATTCACTGAATTTCTTTTAAAAAAAAAATTAAATTAATAGTCAAAAAATGTCGGTTACATGGTATCATAAATACAAATAAAAACAACTTTACATACATTTAATATAGAATAAAATGGGTCGGTGTTAGAACAGGGGGCTTCAAATGGATTACATAATTGCAGGAGTAGTCATTATCTTATGCCTATTCGCGTCTGGATATTTTATTAAACGAAAATATTATAGGATGGTTGATGACTTAGAAAATTGGAAGATTGATATTATGAATCGGCCGGTACTAGAAGAGCTTTCTAAAGTAAAACAGTTAAATATGATCGGACAAACAGAAGAATTGTTTGAAAATTGGAGAGCGAAATGGGATGACATCGTTACAGTACAATTACCAGATGTAGAAGAGATGCTTTTTGATACAGAAGAGTTTATTGATAAGTATAAATTTAAAAAAGCAAAACAGAAACAAAGTAAGGTTCGTCAAAAAATGGAACAAATGGAAAAATCTATTGAATCTATGTTAGAGGAATTAAATAACCTTGTTGGCAGTGAAGAGAAAAACCGAACAGAGATGGAAACACTTCAAGAAGCATATCGGGAAAGTAAAAAAGCACTGTTAGCACACAGACATACTTTTGGTAAAACAGAAAAAAAATTAGAAGCAATGTTAAAAGATGCTTCCGTTTTATTAAACGAATTTGAAGAGAAAACAAATAACGGAGATTATTTAGAAGCTAGAGAAATCGTGTTGAAGACAGACGAAATTGTATCTCATATTGGGTTTTTAATCGAGCATATTCCCCCGTTATTAATAGAGTGTCAAACAAAATTACCAGAGCAAATTAATGAGCTAAAAGATGGCTATCAAGAAATGCTTGAACAAGGATTTATTTTAGAGCATATTCAATTGGATATTGAAGTAGAGGAAATAGAAAAAGACTTGCAATCATGTAATAATTATATACGTGATGGACAAGTAGAAAAACTCCAGTCTACTATAGCTGATATACAAGAAAAGATAGAAGTATTATATGACTTGTTGGAAAAAGAAGTACTTGCAAAAAATTATTGGAATAAAAATTTAGCATCAGCAAAAGAAGTTCTTGGCAATATAAATGAAGCAAATGAACGACTGCAATCGGAACTTGGATTATTGCAAAGAAGCTATCATTTACATAATGAAGATTTAGAGCTGCAATACAAGCTTGAAAAACGAGTAAAACACTTATATAAACAATATGAGGTTTTAGAACATAAGCTACTAAATGAAACTGCAGCACATTCTGTGTTATGTGAAGAGTTAAAGCTACTGAAAGAGCAGTTGGAAAGTATATCAGACGAACAAATAATTTTATTCGAGAAGCTGCATGCATTAAGAAAAGATGAAGTGGCGGCCCGTGAAAAAATTAAAGATTTAAACAAAGAAATTACACAGTCCATTAGATTGGTAACAAATAGTAATTTGCCTGGTGTAACAAATGAATATACTCATTTATTACATGATGCGAAAAAAAGTATTACAAAAGTAAAAACGGTTTTAGAAGAAGCTCCATTGGATATAGCATCTGTACATACCTTGCTAGAACAGGCAGAAAGTACTGTTTCTTCCTTTATTTATGCAACAAATGAGTTGGTAGAAACTGTTTTATTAGCAGAGAAACTAATTCAATATGGTAATAGATACCGGCGCAAATACCCGAGAGTGGAAAGAAATTTATCAGAAGCAGAAGCGGCATTTAGACAATTTCAATATAAAGAAGCTTTTGAGCGGGCTGCAACCACAATTGAAGAGGTGGAACCGGGAAGTACAAAACGTTTAGAAGCATGGATTCTCGAGCAAACAGAAAAAGAAAACCAATATAGTTGAATATAGAGTGTGTATACATAGCTCATTTTGGTAACTTTTGATAAGCTTATTAATGGTTGCTGTGCTTGTCATTATGTCATGAACCTTGTGAAGAGCGGGAATACTTCGGATAGTTTATGAAACTAAGCAGGGCGGCTAAAGAACGAAAAAAGCAAATGTTTGTGGAATGTTAAGAGGGGAGATACTACGTAAGTAGAACTTCTCTCTTTTTTTGTATGGAAAAAGGGTCGGAGCTGCGTGATTGGGATCGAAATAAACACGGTATTGTGCTCAATATTTTGTTTTTTATTCGAATGTATAGGGGAGTTTCTCTCGCTCGCGGCGCCTTTATTAGGTTTGAGTCTGCCTTTTCCTTGTTAGATGGTGGAAACGGGGGATGAGTCTCCGTGTAAGTTTTTTATGGAAAGGCTTTGTTAAACGATAATGTTGATTTAAACAAAACAAAAATATTACGATAGAATGTATTTATATTTTCAAATACAAGTTACTATGATAGGATTTAAAGTTGGCAAGTATACAGGAAAGGTGAGGCTTATGATATATTTAGATAATAGTGCGACGACTAAGCCATTTCCAGAAGTGTTAAAGTCATATACAACTGTTGCGGCTAATTATTTTGGCAATCCTTCTTCCTTGCATTCATTAGGAGGACAAGCAGAAAAACTCCTTTTTCAAGCAAGGAAGCAAATTGCTGACCTGCTGCATGTAAATAGCAAGGAAATATTTTTTACATCAGGTGGTACAGAAGGCAATAATTTTGCTTTAAAGGGAGCTGCTCATTTTTATAAAGGCAGAGGCAAACATATTATTACAACAGCAATAGAGCATGATTCTGTTCATAAAGTCCTCGAGCAACTGCAAAAAGACGGATTTTCTGTTACCTATATTCCTGTTGATGAAAAAGGTGTCGTATCTGTAGAAGAAGTGAAACAACATATTCAAAAAGATACCATTATCGTTTCTATCATGCATGTGAATAATGAAATTGGTTCTATTCAACCGATTCAGCAAATTGGGAAAATGTTAAAAAGCTACGATCGAAAAATTATTTACCATGTCGATGGTGTGCAAGGTATAGGAAAAGCACCCATTTCGATAAAAGAGACAAATGTTGATTTATATACTATTTCGGCTCATAAATTTCATGGGTTAAAAGGAAATGGAGCTTTATATATTCGCCAAGGTATAAAACTAGCGCCATTATTGGCAGGCGGAGGACAAGAAGGAAATTTGCGCAGTGGTACTGAAAATGTCTCAGGGGCAGTAGCTACTGCGAAAGCACTTAGAATGCAATTGCAAGTCCAACAGGAAAAAATAGAAAAACTCAAACAGCTCAATCGATTTTTACGAAATCAATTACAAGAAATCAAAGATGTGGTCATACACTCTCCTTTTAACAGTGTCCCCCACATCATTAATTTTTCTGTAATAGGGATCAAAGCAGAAGTGTTCGTCCATGCATTAGAAGAACAAAATATTTTTATCTCCACAACAAGTGCATGCTCTTCTAAAAATAATACGGTAAGCAAAACGTTGGTTGGCATGGGAGTTCCGCAGCATGTGGCAGAAAGCTCTTTTCGAATTAGCTTATGTTATGACAATACAATGGAAGAAATGAAAAAGACAATGGACGTAATAGTTGAAACAATAAAATGGTTAAGAGGTGTAATGAAATAAATGATGTATGATCGTATACTTATTCGTTATGGGGAACTTTCTACAAAAGGGAGAAATAGAAAAATATTTGTAGATAAATTAAGAAAAACAATTGAAAAAGCATTAATTTCATTTCCACTTGCAAAAGTAGAAGCCAAAAGAGAAAGAATGTATGTGATTTTAAACGGTGAAAATCCAGAGGAAATAACAACTGTATTAAAAAATATTTTTGGGATTCAATCATTTAGTCCAGCAATTAAACTGGAAAGGGATATTGATACAATTAAAGAGGTGGCATTGCAACTAGTTTCCTCTCTTTATAAAGAAGGAAATACATTTAAGATTAGTGCAAGAAGAGCAGATAAATCTTTTTCATTAGATACTGGGGAAATTAATTATTTATTTGGTTCTCATTTGTTAAAAAATATTCCAGGGTTAAAAGTGGATGTGAAAAATCCAACTATTAATGTGCAAATAGAAGTAAGAAGTGAGGCTGTCTATTTATCATGTGAAAATATAGCAGGTGCTGGAGGATTGCCGGCCGGCACTAGCGGAAAAGCAATGCTTATGCTTTCTGGTGGTTTAGATAGTCCTGTAGCTGGATATTTATCGATGAAACGTGGTTTAGAACTGGAAGGAGTACATTTTTTCAGCCCGCCATTTACAAGTGAAAGGGCGAAACAAAAGGTAATCGATCTTTCCAGCAAATTAGCTAATATAAACGGACATTTTGTTTTGCATATTGTTCCATTTACTGAAATTCAGCAATTAATTCATAAGCAAATTCCAGAAAATTATACAATGACCGCGACAAGAAGGCTGATGCTTCGGATTACAGATGAAATACGCAAGAGACAAGAAGCGCTTGCTATTGTGACAGGAGAAAGCTTAGGACAAGTTGCCAGTCAAACGCTTGAAAGTATGTATGCAATCAATGATGTGACAAATACGCCTATTTTAAGACCTCTTATTACGGTAGATAAGTCAGAAATTATTGACATAGCACAAAAGATAGAGACCCATGATATTTCGATTAGACCGTATGAAGATTGTTGTACCGTATTTGTACCTTCCTTACCAAAAACAAAGCCAAAAAAAGAAAAAGTTCAATACTACGAAAGCTTTGTTGATTTTGAGCCAATGATACAGCAGGCAGTAGAGAAAGTCGAAACAATTATTTTAAAAAGAAATGTTAGGATAGATCAGTCTGAAGAAATAAATTCATTATTTTAAGGCTGTGTTATGGTGGTGTCGAGGGACAAGCCACCATGTGGTTTTTTTGTGAACAATTACCAACAGAAATGACGAATGAAGGTCATGTGTATTACACATTCTATTATCACAAGGAGGTGATACACATGGCTAACAACAGTTCAAATCAATTAGTAGTACCTGGTGTTTCTCAAGCGTTAGATCAAATGAAATATGAAATCGCTACTGAATTTGGAGTAAGTCTTGGTGCTGAAACAACTTCTCGCGCTAACGGTTCCGTTGGAGGGGAAATCACTAAACGTTTAGTTCAAATGGCTGAACAACAACTTGGTGGTTATGCAAAATAATTTTATATGATGGCTACAAGGAGTGAGGTATAATGCCTCGCTCCTTTCTAACTTTTATAAATGTTTTATCATGTCTTTATGAACAGTAACCTAAAATAGAAGCAATTCTATTTACTTCCTACTTCTTTTTCAACCACTTTCTCCTAAATGACTTCGATTGATTGTGATATAATTATTTCAAAAATTTTCTAGAAATAGTATAATGACTAAAGTGATTTTTTATAACCTATTTATTAGGGGGAGAAGAAATGTGTCGAGAAGAATTACTAGCTCCGGAATATTATAATTTTGTTTCGGAGATAGAAAAGTTTGCCCAAAATGCAGATAGAGTAGCGTTAAAATGGGAAAACGAAGAAGGTCAGACGAAAGAAGTAACGTATTCCAATCTGTTAAAACTTGCTAACCAAATGGGTAATGTTTTAAAAGAAGCTGGATTACAAAAAGGGGATGTCGTATTAGTAATCGTTCCGCGATTAGTAGAAGCATATCAAGTATATATAGCAGCCCTTAAATTAGGATTAATCATCCTTCCAAGTTCGGAAATGCTCCGTGCAAAAGATCTGCAATATCGCATAAACCACGGGGATGTAAAAGCAGTTATTAGTTACTATCCATTTATAGAGGAACTCGCTGCTATAGATGAAATTCAGTCTATTAAACGTTTTGTCTTAGGGAATCCAGTGGAAGGATGGGACCATTTAGACAAAAAAGCAAAAGAAGCTTCTGATGAATTAGCACTTTGTGAGACGAAAAAATCAGATACGGCATTTATATCGTATACATCTGGTACGACTGGTAATCCAAAAGGGGTTGTACATACACATGGTTGGGCATATGCTCACCTGCGGACAGCTGCACCATACTGGCTATGTATAGAAGAAGGAGATTTAGTATGGGCAACTGCAGGTCCAGGATGGCAAAAATGGGTATGGAGCCCTCTTTTATCTGTGTTAGGATCAGGTGCAACAGGATTCGTATATCATGGCAGATTTAATCCTGTTAAATATTTGAGTTTGCTGGAAAAATACAAAGTGAACGTTCTTTGCTGTACACCAACTGAATATCGCTTGATGGCAAAAGTGGAAGAGATTGGATCTTTCCAGTTAACGAATTTAAAAAGTGCAGTTTCAGCAGGAGAACCGTTAAATAGAGAAGTAATCGATGTATTTAAACATTATTTTCATTTAGATGTTCGTGATGGATATGGACAAACAGAAAACACGCTATTACTAGGAATTACAAAAGGGATAGAACTACGTCCAGGTTCAATGGGGAAACCTACGCCAGGAAATCTAGTGGAAATTATTAATGAAGATGGAGAAACTTGTGCGGTTGGAGAAATTGGCGATATAGCTGTACATAAATCAACACCTGCGTTATTTAAAGAATATTTTAAAGAGCCAGAAAGGACACAAAAACAATATAGAGGCGATTATTATATTACTGGCGATAGAGCAAAAAAGGATGAGGATGGATATTTTTGGTTTGAAGGACGCAGTGATGATATTATCATTAGCTCTGGCTATACCATTGGTCCATTTGAAGTAGAAGATGCGCTTGTAAAGCATGCTGCTGTTAAAGAATGTGCAGTTGTTGCAAGTCCAGATCCAATCAGAGGGAATGTTGTAAAAGCATTTGTCGTATTAAGAGACGGGCTAGAAGGAACAGATGAATTAATAAAACAACTGCAGACGCATGTTAAGAAGTTAACAGCACCTTATAAGTACCCTAGAAAAATAGAATTTATTGAAGAGTTGCCGAAAACGACTTCTGGTAAAACACGTCGTGTAGAATTAAGAGACAACGAAAGAAAAAAACAGTACGAAGTTTAATTTATATAAAAAATAGAAGGAATAAGCAGATTGTATCGTTAATATATACATATCTGCTTATTTATTTCGAACAGCTTTCTTCAGGAGGAGTATCATGGGAACATTAATATTTGGAGGAAATATATATACATTACAGGAGGAAGGGCATAAAGTAGAAGCAATTTACATAGAAGGTTCCTCTATTGTAGATTATGGTAAAAAAGCATTATTAGAGGAAAAGTATCAACCTCGTATAGATAATACAATTGATTTACATGTCGACACTTTGCTTCCTGGTTTTGTTGATAGTCATATGCATCTTATCGGCTACGGGGAAAAGCTGCTGCGATTAGATCTTTCTGAATGTACTTCTCAAGAGGCGGCGCTTCAGAAAGTTGCTCGTTTTGCTGAAAAAATTCCATATGGGGAATGGGTCATTGGAGATGGTTGGAATGAGAATTTATGGGAGGGGAAATCTCCATTTACAAAAAAGGAATTAGATGCAATTGTTCCGCACCATCCTGTCCTCCTTCATAGAATATGTAAACATGCTATTGCCGTGAATTCTAAAGCATTACAGCTAGCAGAGGTAACAGAACAAACACAAGTACCGTTTGGAGGAGTGATAGAACGCGACGAAGATGGTGTATTAAATGGGATATTAAAAGATCAAGCACAAGAGCTTATTAAAAAGCATTTGCCAAAAGCAACCGATGAATATGTCGAAAAAGCATTAAAAACAGCAATCAAAGCTGCCTACCGATTAGGGTTGACAGGTGCTCATACAGAAGATTTATATTATTATCATGGATACGAAGGAACTTATCGTACGTTTAAAAAAGTTATAGAAGAAGATGGCAATTTCTTTCGTACGCATTTATTGGTGCACCATGAAGTGTTTTCCGACATGGTACAAGCAAATGGGAAATATTTAAGCGGTGGAGAATGGGTAGAGCTAGGAGCAATGAAGATATTTGCAGATGGTGCATTTGGCGGCAGAACAGCATTTTTAAGCAAACCTTATCATGATGATCCAACAACAAGAGGCGTATGTATTTTTACACAAGAGCAGCTAAATAACCTAGTAAAATCTGCACGGGAAAAAGAAATTCCTGTTGCCGTACATGCAATTGGCGATGCTGCATTTGAAATGGTGTTAAATGCAATGGAAAAACACCCGTTACAAGGGTTTGGGAGAGATCGTTTAATCCATGCAACGATGCTTCGGGAAGACTTGTTGGAACGGGTGAAAAAATTACCTGTTATATTAGATATTCAGCCATGTTTTGTCACATCTGATTTTCCATGGGTAATCGATCGACTTGGAAAAGATAATATGAAATATTGTTATGCATGGAAAACATTATTAGAAGAAGGGGTGCATTGTGCTGGTGGTTCAGATGCGCCAATTGAGTCAGCAAGTCCACTATTAGGGATACAAGCTGCAGTAACTAGAACAAATAAATTTGATGTTAGCAAGAAAGGTTATCAGATGGAAGAGGCGCTATCTGTTTATGAAGCAGTTTGTTTATATACGAAAGGAAGTGCCTATGCCATTTGCCGTGAAACAGAACGAGGAGTCATTAAAAAAGGCAACGCCGCAGATTTTACTGTTTTAGATCGGGATATTTTTGAAATAGAAAAAACAGAAATAGAAAAACTAAAAGTAACAAAAACAGTGATTGGCGGAAAGGTTATGTATGAGTGTGGCTCCATCCAGTAAAAATAAAAACAAAAAAGGTTAGTGATGTATAGTATCTAATCTTTTTTTGTTTGGCTGTTTTCGTATAGAATGTTGCTTTTAAACTCGCAGACGGAATACACTTCGCTTTCCGCGGGCGAACGTCGAGCCTCCTCGTGAGCATACGCTCTGCTTAAGTCTCGTCTTTCTCGCATTCCCACTTGAGTCTACGTGTATTCCGTCTGCTGAGTACTTCTTTTCCTATTTTTTTAACGTAAAAAACAACAAACTTTGAGAAAACAGTCTTTTGTTTTAAAATTGTTGTTTTTATAATATTTTAGCATTATAATTGGGAATATTTCGATAATAGAAAGAAGCGATATGGATGTCAAAACATGACGTGAAAATAGGTGCCGTTTTTGCAGCGATAGCTTATTTGATTTGGGGATTATTCCCTGTTTATTGGAAGTACTTGCAAGAAGTAGGTGCAGATGAAATATTAGCAAACAGAATTCTTTGGTCTTTTGTTTTTATGATTATTCTTGTACTGGCAACAAAAAAATGGAGAAAAGTTTTCATTACTTTGCAATCGTTTAAAACGAATAAAAAACAGGCATTCTATTTATTTATAGCGTCTGTCCTAGTCAGTGGCAATTGGTTTATTTATATTTGGGCAGTAAATGCAAACAGAGTGATTGAAACAAGTCTTGGCTATTATATTAATCCATTAGTTAGTGTGCTATTAGGTATGATCGTACTAAAAGAAAAGCTTACAAAAGCTCAATATCTTTCCTTTGCGTTAGCAGCAGTCGGTGTCCTGATCTTAACAATTTCACATGGTACGTTTCCATGGATTGCTTTATCATTAGCTATTACTTTTGGTTTATATGGGCTGACGAAAAAATTGCTTTTTTTAGATTCAGAGATTGGTTTAACGATTGAAACAATGTTTATAACACCATTTGCGCTTGGATATATGATTTACTTATTTATAAAAGGAGACCATGCACTGGTAACGGTTTCTACTAGTATGGATGTATTATTAATGATGACGGGAGTGTTAACGGCTATTCCATTGCTCTTTTTTGCAAAAGGAGCCCAAAGAATTCCTCTTTCTATGTTAGGGTTTATTCAGTATATTACACCCACTTTAACTTTGCTATTAGGGGTATTTCTTTTTCATGAAGCGTTTACATCTACCCATTTAATCGCATTTCTGTTTATATGGACAGCTCTGGCTATTTATTCGTTGTCAAAAACAAAATTAAGTCTACTATTCACCAAGCAGAAAAAACAAGAAGTTGTTGGTAGATAAAAGGAGCATTTTTTTATTTCTATGCTTCTTTTTTATTTATAATAAAAGGCTGTTTTCTAAAAGTTTGTTGTTTTTGAATAAAATAATAAACATTGTGGAAGTACTGAGCAGCCTGAATACACGTAGACTCCTGCGGGAAAAGCGAGAAAGCCGAGACCCCACAGGAGCATAGCGACGAGGAGGCTCGGCAATCGCCCGCGGAAAGCGAAGTGTATTCAGGCTGCGGGTTACATAACAACAATCTATACGAAAAGAGCCTAATAAAAAATCCAATTTTCAGCATTGATAATGCCTTATAGCAGCTAAAAGGTGTGCTTGCAGGATTATTTTTGTAAAAAAACACGATTTTAATAATAAAATTCCCTATTTTTGAAACATTTTAATAAAAGGACCGTATATACTGATGAAGTTAATTTAGGAGGGAATTTTTACATGAATGGAAAAAGATGGGCAGCTTTAGGGATTGCTGCGGCTATTTTTATTTTTTCGGCTATAACAAGCGCAGTATCAACTGCTATGACGACAGATTGGGAAAGTGCATTTGAAGGCATTCTAAATGAAAAAAATAATGCATTTGCTGAGGATATTATTAAAGATGGAAATGATATGGAGAAAATTGCTGTATTGGATGTGAATGGAACGATTCAGGATACAGGAGGGGATCCGGCATCGCTTTTATCTTCACCGGGTTATAATCATCAAGCCTTTATGGAAAAATTAAACCACATAAAAGAAGATAATGATGTAAAAGGACTTATTATTAAAGTAAATTCTCCTGGCGGCGGAGTAGTGGAAAGTGCAGAAATACATGATAAAATTTCAGAAATTCAAAAAGAAGCAAAAAAACCAGTCTATATTTCGATGGGATCAATGGCTGCTTCTGGCGGCTATTATATATCGGCAGGAGCTGACAAAATTTTTGCAAGTCCTGAAACATTAACGGGTTCACTAGGTGTTATTATGCATGGCGTAAATTATAAAGGACTTGCAGAAAAATATGGTGTCGATTTTGTAACGATTAAAAGTGGTCCTTATAAAGACATTATGAGTCCTTCAAGAGACATGACAAAAGAAGAAAAAGATATTCTGCAAACAATGATTAATAATTCGTATGAAGGCTTTGTAAAAGTAATTGCTGATGGAAGAGGAATGTCACAAGTGGACGTGAAAAAAATTGCTGATGGAAGAATTTACGATGGAAGCCAAGCGAAAGAACTAAATTTAATTGACGATTTTGGTTATTTTGACGATGTAGTAGAGCAAATGAAAAAAGATTATAAGTTAAAAAATCCTACAGTTGTAAGTTATACAGATAATACTGGGTTTGCTTCCATTCTAGGAATGAGTGCCAACAAATTAAAATTAATGGGTGAGGATAAAGACATAGCTAACATGTTAAAACTTGTTACAAATACAAATTCGCCTCGTCTTATGTACTTATATGCAGAATAGGAGGGGAGAACATGAGTAATTATTCTGATCTTGAAGAACAAAATGAACAACGAGAAAACATCGTTTCAGCAATGAACGAACAGGATGAATCCGTTTCGTTAAATAAAATGGATGCAATTGCACAAGTAAACGAATTTCAATATGCAGGATTTTGGATGAGGTTTTGGGCATATTTAGCAGATTTGCTTATTATCGGGAGTCTCAATCGAATTCTTATTTACCCAATTTTTCGCTGGATGGATATTCCGTTGCATGAAGGTGGAATTTTTTCAACTGTAAATATTTCAACAGCGGTTGTCTTTTATTTATATTTTGTCCTCATGACAAAATTTTTGAAGCAAACATTAGGAAAAATGATATTTGGATTAAAAGTAATACCGTTAAAGAAGGAGCACTTGTCGTGGGATACGGTTCTTTTCCGAGAATGGATTGGTCGTTTTATTTCTGCAAGTATTTTTATTCTTTACGTATTAGTAGCATTTTTGCCAAAAAAACAAGGCTTGCATGATTTATTTGCCGATACAGCAGTTGTTCATGTTAAGTAAAATCATCATAATATGATTTATAAAATGAGGTTTTCGATAGTCGGTAATTCGACTAATGAAGGCCTCATTTTTTATTTCCTAAAACTTGTAAAATCCAGGTTTATTTTTTGGAGAAAATACCGATAATAGATTGCTGAAAGGTGTGAAGTGGATGGAAATCTTAAATATTGTTGGCATTATTTTGTTCCTGCTTATTTTACTATTTTTAATGAAACTAACAGTAAATGTACAATACTATCATGCAAAAGATAATGATGATTTATCGATTGAAATCAGAGTATTATTTGGACTTATAAAATATAAAAAGAAAATACCTTTAATTAAAATAGATAATAATTCTCCTACTATGGTAGTGAAAGAAGAAACAGAAATAAATGATTCAGAAGATAATAAGAAAATAAAACAATTTTCAGCGGAAGATTTATTAAACATCCTCTCTAATACTAAAGAACTTTTGCAGCATGTAACAAATTTTAATCGAATTATGAGATATTTTTTTTCTAAAGTCACCGTAAAAAATATCGAGTGGCATACAATTGTAGGATTAGGTGATGCTGCCCAGACAGGAACAATTGCTGGAGCGTTATGGGGGGTTAAAGGGGCGATAATAGGTATATTAAGTCACCATATGAAAATGAAGAATATACCGAAAATAACGATTAATCCGCAATTTCAACTAAGGCAATCAGAAACATTATTTAAGTGTATGTTTCAATTCCGTCTAGGGAATGCTATTGTAGCAGGAATTAAAATCGTGAAATTTTGGAAAGGCGGATTTCCTAAATTTAAATCAAATGATGTCACTACGTCTGTCCAAAAATAAATAGTGAAATATTGGGAGGAATAAGAATATGTCAGATCATCCAATTCAAGGTTTAATGACAACTGCGATGGAAAGTCTAAAAGAAATGATTGATGTAAACACCATCATAGGAGATCCTGTGGAAACACCGGACGGAAGTGTTATTCTTACAGTATCGAAAGTGGGTTTCGGATTTGCAGCAGGTGGAAGTGAGTTTACACTGGAAAATAATTCTTCAAAAGAAAATTTGAATGCGAAGCACCCTTTTGGTGGAGGTAGCGGTGGAGGAGTTTCCATCACACCAATTGCTTTTCTAATTGTGAACAGTCAAGGAGTAAAAATGGTTCATTTAGATGAAAGTACTCATCTTTATGAAAAAATATTAGACTTTGCACCACAAGTAGTTGAAAAAATCCAACAAATGCTTTCAAAAAATAATCAACAATCAGCATCACCTAATCCACAACCATCAAAACCAAAAGAAGATATTGAGTTTTGATTTTAAATAGCTTGATTAAATGAATAGGCTCTGTTAAACGATAGGGTTGTTTATAGGAAAGGGAGTGGATTCCCTGACCTTTTGAAAATCAACAATGGAATTTAACAGAGCCAATAAATAAAAAAACAAGGTCTGACATAAAAAAAGTGAATCGAAGGAGGAAGTCCTTTTTACAACGATTTACTTATCATGTCAGACCTTTTTCTTTGCAATTGGTGCCATCAAAAGATATGATGAAAATATAGTACATATTGAAAAAAAGTGGAGGAATAAAAACAATGGCTTCGATTACGTTTAAAAACCAACCAGTAACATTACTTGGAAAGGAAATTAAGGTTGGAGATAAAGCGCCAAATTTTTCTGTTTTAGCAAACGACATGTCTGAAGTAACATTAGACAGCTCCAAAGGGAAAGTTCGTTTATTTAGTGTCATTCCTTCTATTGATACAGGAGTTTGTGATGCTCAAACACGCCGCTTCAATGAAGAAGCTGCCAAACTAGAAAATGTGCAGATTATTACAGTGAGTGCTGATTTGCCATTTGCTCAAAGAAGATGGTGTGCTGCAGCTGGCATTGACAAGGTGATAACCGTTTCAGACCATAAAGAGCTTTCTTTTGGAAAAGCATATGGTGTTGCAATCGAAGAGCTGCGTTTATTAACCCGTGCAATTTTTGTTGTAGATGCTAACGATACGGTAACTTATGTAGAATATGTAGCAGAAGCAACCAATCATCCTAATTATGAAGCAGCAATAGAAGCAGTAAAACAAGCAAAATAATATAATGTTTACAAATGCAATTGCATTGTTAATAATAGTAAGGGTCTCGGAAACTTTTCGAGACTTTTTACTTTGTGAAGATCACAAATGTTATCGATGGAAGAGATTAAGTGGAAATAAAAATTGGGTGGTATTAAAATGAAAATGGTTCCAGTGGAAAAATTATTTACTGTTTTTAATGAAACAGCGATTGTCATAAAAGAAGAGCAAGATTGTACATACTTAGAAGCGTTAGCGTTAACAGGGGAAAATATATTTCAAGAAGCTATATTACTAGAAAACTTAAGTGAGTACAGTGTCAAAAGGTTAAAAAAAAGCTATGAATCTGTTTCTTTGGATACGTATAGCAAAGAGGAAATACGTAAAAGTTTTCAGTTGGCGATACTAAAGGGAATGCAAGAAAATGTACAAGCTAATCACCAAATGACACCAGATTCTATTGGTATGTTTATCGGTTATCTTGTGCAAAAGTTTTATAGACCAACAGAGATGCGTCTCCTTGATTTAGCCGTTGGAACAGGAAATTTGTTAACGACCATTATTAATCATCAGCCAGGGAAGCATATAGAGGCATTTGGTGTCGAAATTGATGAGTTATTATTGCAGCTTGCTTATATCAATGCAAATTTACAAGAGCAGCCTATTCAATTTTATAATCAAGATAGTTTGGAAAAACTGTTTATCGATCCTGTAGACGTGATTGTCAGTGACCTTCCAGTCGGTTATTATCCTAATGATATAGGTGCAAGCGAGTATATGCTGAAGGCGGAGACTGGGCATTCCTATGCGCATCATCTTTTTTTAGAGCAAAGTATTAATCATCTCAAAGATGGAGGGTACGTATTTTGCATGGTACCAAATGGGTTATTTGAAAGTGAACAAGCAGGAAAATTGCATCAATTTTTTAAAGAAAAAGTATATATCCAAAGTATATTGCAATTGCCTTTTTCTTTATTTAAAAATAAACAGGCAGCGAAAAGTATTTTAGTGCTGCAGAAAAAAGGGGAAAGCGTTCAGACGCCGAATCAAGTGCTCCTTGCGAAGATACCAAATCTTTCAAATATCACGCAGATGGAAAAAATATTGCTGCAGATTGACGAGTGGATAAAAGAAAATAAACAAGCATAATTATGTAATAAAACAGTTACTACTATTTTCTTCACATGTTTGACAATTTAATGAAAAAATTCAATAAAAACTTAAAAAAACACAGAACTATTGATTAAGTGCTTGAAATGTTGCTAGTACAATGTTTAAATGAGAAATTGAGAGATACTTATGATGTCTGTTGTACATAATAATACTGTTCTGTGTCAGACATTACACAAAAAATGTTGTTATATAAAAGGGGCGTAATTTATTTTATGGCAAAAATTATTGCAATTAACGCAGGAAGTTCTTCATTAAAATTTCAACTTTTTGACATGCCAAGTGAAGAAGTGATTACAAAAGGTTTAATCGAACGTATTGGTTTAAATGAGGCTGTTTTTAATATTTCAGCAAATGGAGAAAAAATTAAAGAAGTGACAGAAATTCCAGATCACGATGTAGCTGTTAAAATTTTACTTAGTAAACTAACAGAGCTTGGCATTATCGCTTCATTAGAAGAGATTGAAGGAATTGGACACCGTGTTGTTCATGGTGGAGAAGAATTTGCAGATTCTGCATTAATTACACAAGAAGTATTAGAAAAAATTGACGCATTATCTGAATTAGCACCACTTCATAACCCAGCAAACCTTACAGGTATTCGTGCATTCCAACAAGTATTGCCGAATGTTCCTGCTGTTGCTGTGTTTGATACAGCTTTCCACCAAACAATGCCTGAAAGTTCATATTTATATAGCCTTCCTTATGAGTATTATGAAAAGTTTGGCATTCGTAAATATGGTTTTCATGGAACATCACATAAATATGTTTCACAACGTGCAGCAGAATTATTAGATCGTCCTATTGATCAATTACGATTAATTTCTTGTCACTTAGGAAATGGTGCAAGTATTGCAGCAATTGAAGGCGGTAAATCAATTGATACATCCATGGGATTCACACCACTAGCTGGGGTAACAATGGGTACACGTTCTGGTAATATTGATCCAGCTCTTATCCCGTATATTATGGATAAAACAAATCAAACAGCAGATGAAGTGCTGCAAGTTTTAAATAAAAAGAGTGGTTTATTAGGGATTTCTGGTTTCTCTAGTGATTTACGTGATATTACGGAAGCTGCAAATGAAGGCAATGATAGAGCAGAACTTGCTTTAACTGTATTTGCAGACCATATTCATAAATATATTGGTTCCTATGCAGCAGGAATGAACGGTGTAGATGCAATTATTTTTACAGCAGGTATTGGTGAAAATAGTGAAATCGTTCGTGCTCGAGTACTAAAAGGTCTTGAATTTATGGGAGTATACTGGGATCCAACATTAAATAAATTATCAGGAAATGAAGCGTTTATTAACTATCCGCATTCTCCTGTAAAAGTGCTTGTTATTCCTACTGACGAGGAAGTAATGATTGCTCGTGATGTAGTAAGATTAGCAAAATAATAATCCAGTAACTATGGCATATATAACAACCCGAGTTACGTACACAATAAAGTGTACAAAATTCGGGTTTTTTCGTTTTTGTAACTGTTTTAGGCAACATTGTGATATCCTACAATATATAACTGGAAGAAATATGTATGGAGGAGATAAAATGCCTTTAACGAAAAGTGAAAAATATTACTTGCATACAATAGAGAAATGGGAACAGCAATTATATGACTATGAACCAACTTATGGAGAAATGGTATATAAGAGATTTATGGATAGGGGAATATCATTGCTTCCAGATACAACAAAAGAATCCTTATTTATAATATTGGACAGTTCTCTGTTTTATGTTCACTCTATCCTATTTAATTCCACCTTTCAAAAAAATGTCTCCGAAAAAATAATGCAAACTGCAAGATTATTTAATGAAGAGATTTTTAGCCTCGAAGATATGAATAAGCTGACGCTTGATCAATTAAACTTTATTGTAAAAGAGCAAATCGCACGCTATCGAATGTTGGCATTTGGGCAAGGGTGTACAACAGGAATCGGAAAATCTTCTTTACTATTAACAGATATATTAGCGATTTTAGTGATAAATCTTCGTGCTATTCAAGTCATTGCCTCAATATATGGACGTCCGGCAATTAGTCCATATGAAATTATGGCGGTATTAAAAGTATTTCATGCAGCCTGTCTTCCTAAAGAACTGCAAGGAGAGGCGTGGATTGAATTAATGGAAGATTTATATAAGCAAGATTATTTTTACAAAGGAAAAGAAGAAATAGTCGATGAGAGCACCTTTCTTTTATTAGTGAAGCAAAGTGTGAAACTTTTATGTATTTATTTCTTCAGCAAAAAATCCTCTACCATTGGCATGATAGTTGGCAGTGGAGCAAACTATCAGTTTACAAGAAAAATAACGGAGTTCACCCATAAATATTATCAAAAAAGTTATCTTCTTTTAAAAGACATGGAAGAATCCCCTCCCAACCATTAAATTTATCTGCCTCATTTCCTAGAAAGGAGAATAGGAATGGATCATCATATTGATGTGGAATTTCAAGCTGAAAAGGAATACCTTGAATACACGAAACAATATATGGAGCAAGTCATCGAAGAAGCATTGCACAGCAAGGGAAACTTGGAAGTAGATATAAAACAGGCAAGTGCTGATCTTGACTATTTAGACAGCAGCTTGAGCTATATACAACTATTAACAAACAGCAGATTTCTGCATATCGCGACTACAGAACTACATACATTAAAAAGATTGATGAATGCACCGTATTTCGCTCGAATTGATTATCAAATGAAAGGGAAGAAGCACAAAGGCATCTATTATATTGGAAAAACGTCCTTATATGAAAAAGATACACAAAAACCAATCATAGTAGATTGGCGGTCTCCAATTGCAAATGTTTATTATGACGGACGCTTAGGAGACGTTTCTTATTTAGCGAATGAAGAAGAAATACACGGGTATCTTTCATTAAAAAGGCAATTTAAAATGAAGGATGGAAGCCTTATTCATTATCAGGATATTGATTTAACAACAACAGATGAACTGCTGCAGCAGTCATTAGCTGGAAAAGCGGATCAGCGCCTGACTGAAATTATATCAACCATTCAGGAAGAACAAAATAAAGTGATTCGTGCTGATCTTAACCGGCCGATTATTGTGCAAGGTGCAGCAGGCAGTGGCAAGACCACCATTGCTTTGCATCGAATTTCCTACTTTATTTATCATTATGCAAAATATTTTCAACCAGAGCAGCTCATGATCATTGCACCAAACAATATGTTTATTGGATATATTTCAGAAGCACTACCTGATTTAGGGGTAGAGAAGATCAGGCAAACAACCTATATCGATTATGTTCAATTATGCATAGGCAAAAAAATAAAAATGATGAAACCAAATGACAAGCTAATAGGCTTGCTTCAACATCAATATGAAAATGAAGAGATGATCAAATGGTTGGCTGACTTTAAAGGGTCGCTCATTTATAAAAAAGTACTGGATCGCTATCTAGAGGAAATAATGGATAAAATGAGTCCAAAAGAGGATTTTAGAATAGAAAAGTTTCCATTATACGGCGCAAAGAAGCTGCAAAGATTATTTAAAAAAGAGTATGATTATCTGCCATTTTTAAAAAGAAAACAAAAAATCAAAGGCGTATTGCAGGCTGATTTAAAACGAAAAAAAACAATCATATTAAATAAGTTGACCGAAAAGTATGAAAATGCCCTGGATTATGCCCTTGCTATTAAAGATCCAATAAAAAGAAAAGAACGTGTTGTTTATTTTTTAGATAAAAAAGAGGAAAGAATAAACCAAATAAAAAAGGAAGCGAAAACAGCAGTCAAGAAGTACATGGATAAAATGCCGACTAATACGCTTTACGGATATTATCAAACCCTTTTTTCCAGTGAACAAATATGGAAAGATTATGCTTCCGATTATTTAACAGATGAGCAAATTACTTTTATTGTAGCTTTTCAACAAAAGCTATTAAAACAAAAGCAGGTCGAAGTAGAGGATTTAGGCGCCCTTTTTTATATGCAGCACAGAATTTTTGGCATTGAGAAAGAGTTAAAGGCGAAAAATATCGTCATTGATGAAGCGCAAGACTATAGTGCACTTCAGCTTTATGCTTTAAAAGCAGGCTTGGAAACAGATATGTTCACATTAGTCGGTGATTTGGCACAAGGCATCCATTCATTCAGAGGTTTAAAAAACTGGCACACATTAAGAAAGGATGTATTTCCAAGAGCAAATTATTTAACGCTGGAGAAAAGCTATCGAACTACAATTGACATCATGAAAGCAGCCAATGATATTTTAAATCTGGTGGATAAGAATATGCCAAAAGTAAAACCAGTGGTTCGCCGGGGAGAAAAACCTGTTTTTCATTCGTATAATAAGAAGTTAGAGCTGATTGAAAGCTTGTCTGCAACAATAAATAATATTCACCAGCAAGGCTATTATTCCATTGCAGTAATCGGAAAAACAGATCAAGAATGCAGACTTATTCATTCGTTATTTAAAAAGCATACAGATTTTCCAATCCAGCTTCTTAGGGAAAGTGAAGAATTGGAAAAAAAACACATCATTATCGTTCCATCTTATTTATCAAAAGGATTAGAGTTTGATGCAGTATTGATTGTTTCTTTGCAAGAAGTTTTTCAGATGGAGGAAATAGACATAAAACTGCTTTATGTTGCGATGACCAGACCGATGCATATGCTGCATATGTTTGCTAAACATGAAAATGACCTATTACTTCATAGGATAGAGGCAAACAATATAAAGATAGAGTCTAAATAGAAGATAAAGAGGTGTCAAATGAGTCAAAATAAACATATTAAACAAGAATATGAAGTAATAAATTGCAAAGTTATTACCGTCAGTGATACAAGAACAGTTGATACAGATACAAGCGGAAAATTAATGAGGGAACTTTTACAGGAAAAAAATCACTTTGTTTCGGAACATATTATTATAAAAGATGATATGAATGAAATAAGAAAAGAAGTTATACTCGGTGTACAATCACAAGAAATCGATGCAGTATTGTTAAATGGAGGAACGGGAATTTCACCTAGGGATGTAACGATTGAAGCACTAAAACCACTATTTATAAAAGAGCTAAATGGTTTTGGCGAGCTGTTCAGGATGCTGAGCTACACGGAAGATATTGGGTCTGCTGCCATTCTTTCGAGAGCAATAGCGGGAACTATTCATAATAAAGTTGTTTTTGCTACCCCTGGATCAACAGGTGCGGTGCGTTTAGCAATGAAAAAACTGATTCTTCCTGAATTAAGTCATATAGTAAGTGAACTTCAAAAAATATGAATAACTTTATGCATAAAAAAAAGAAAGCAAGCTGCTTTCTTTTTTCTATTTCCTCTAGTTGTGAATAAATGATCTTTTCTAAATATATAGGACTTGAAGTGTAAATTTTCAAACAAATCCAGGGAGGATATAACCCTTATTTTCTTTAATTTTCAGCTTTCTCATCTGATTTTCTCCAAAATATAACTAGTACTCTAGCATAAAGAATAAAACAAATAAATTTTTTTATATTTTTATATAATTACTATTGAATTTCCGTATAAAAGTTGTTAAAGTGAGTAGTATAGTTTTTGAATAAAAATATAAATTAATGAATATTTATTCGTATATATAGGAGGAACACAAATAATGGCAAATCCAAAAATAGTTTTAGCGTATTCAGGTGGATTAGATACATCAGTGGCAATTAAATGGCTTCAGGATCAAGGGTATGATGTAGTAGCATGCTGCCTTGACGTAGGCGAAGGAAAAGACTTGGACTTTGTTCAGAAAAAAGCATTATCTGTTGGAGCAGTATCATCACACGTTATTGATGCAAAAGAAGAGTTTGCACAAGACTTTGCGTTAGTATCTTTACAAGCACATACTTTATATGAAGGAAAATATCCATTAGTATCTGCATTGTCAAGACCACTAATTGCAAAAAAACTAGTGGAAGTTGCGGAACAAGAAAATGCAGTAGCAGTTGCACATGGATGTACAGGAAAAGGAAACGACCAAGTACGTTTTGAAGTATCCATCCAAGCATTAAATCCAAACTTGCAAGTATTAGCTCCAGTACGTGAGTGGGGCTGGTCACGTGAAGAAGAAATTGAATATGCAAAACAAAAAGAAATTCCAATTCCAATCAACTTAGATAGCCCATTCTCTATCGACCAAAATTTATGGGGCCGTGCGAATGAGTGTGGAATATTAGAAGATCCTTGGGCTGCTCCTCCGGAAGAAGCATATGAATTAACAGCTAGCCTAGAGAATACACCAGATACTGCTGATGTAATCGAAATTGATTTTAAAGAAGGGGTACCTGTAAGCATTGACGGCATTCCATACAAATTATCTGATTTAATTTTGGAATTAAACAAAATTGCAGGAAAACACGGTATTGGAAGAATTGACCATGTAGAGAATCGTCTTGTAGGAATTAAATCTCGTGAAGTATACGAGTGTCCTGCTGCTATGACATTAATTAAAGCACATAAAGAATTAGAAGATATTACATTGGTGAAAGAAGTAGCACACTTCAAACCGGTTATTGAGAAAAAGCTAACAGAGATAATCTATGATGGCCTTTGGTTCTCCCCAATTACAAAAGCATTGCAGGCTTTCTTAAAAGAAACACAAAAGAACGTAACAGGAACAGTTCGCGTGAAATTATTTAAAGGTCATGCTATTATTGAAGGAAGAAAATCTCCATATTCTCTATATGATGAGAAATTGGCAACTTACAGCTCAGAGGATGAGTTTGATCATTCAGCGGCTGTTGGATTTGTTCAATTATGGGGTCTTCCAACAAAAGTTCAAAGTATTGTGGAAAACAACAAGAAGGTGACAGTGTGAAAAAATTGTGGGGCGGCAGATTTACAAAATCTGCAGAGGAATGGGTAGATGAATTCGGCGCATCCATTCCTTTCGATCAAGAATTAGTGCTGGAAGATATAGAAGGGAGCATTGCCCATGTGACAATGCTTTCTAAAACCGGCATTTTAACAGCAGAAGAAGCCGAAAAAATCAAAAGCGGTTTGCTTACATTAAAAGAAAAGGCAGAAAAAGAGGAATTGTCTTTTTCCGTTAAACTTGAAGATATTCATTTGAATTTAGAAAGCCAACTGACAGATTTAGTTGGTCCTGTCGGTGGAAAGCTTCATACGGGCAGAAGCCGCAACGATCAGGTTGCTACGGATATGCATTTATATTTGCGCAGACAAGTAAAAGTCATTCTTTCTTACATAGAAGAGCTTCAAAATGCGCTGATTAAAAAGGCAGAAGAAAATGTGGAAACGATTATGCCTGGCTATACTCATTTACAAAGAGCACAGCCTATTTCGTTTGCCCATCATTTAATGGCATATTTTTGGATGTTTGAAAGAGATAAGAGTCGATTGCAGGAGAACTTAAAAAGAATTAATGTTTCGCCACTTGGTGCTGGGGCATTAGCAGGGACAACCTTCCCAATCGACCGCATGTATAGTGCTGAATTAATGGAGTTTGATTCTATTTATGAAAACAGTATGGATGCTGTAAGTGATAGGGACTTTATTTTAGAATTTTTATCAACAAGTTCGATTTTAATGATGCATTTATCTCGTTTTAGCGAAGAAATTATTTTATGGTCAAGCCAGGAATTTAAGTTTATTGATCTAGATGACAGCTTCTCAACAGGAAGCAGCATTATGCCGCAGAAAAAGAATCCAGATATGGCTGAGCTGATTCGCGGTAAAACTGGTCGTGTCTATGGAAACTTAATGGGTCTTCTAACGGTGTTGAAAGGTTTGCCGCTTGCGTATAATAAAGATATGCAAGAAGATAAAGAAGGTATGTTTGATACAGTTAAAACGGTTACTGGTTCATTAAAAATCTTTGCTGGCATGATTGAAACGATGAAAGTTAATACGGATGTAATGGAACAGTCTACTAAAAATGACTTCTCCAATGCAACGGAATTAGCAGATTATCTATCAGATAAAGGTATGCCATTCCGTGAAGCACATGAGGTTGTTGGAAAACTTGTTTTATATTGTGTAAATAAAAATTGTTATTTAAGCGACTTATCTTTAGCTGAATTTAATGATGCAAGTGAGTTGTTTGAGGATGATATTTATCATGTATTAAATCCAGTTACGGCTGTTCAACGTAGAAACAGTGCTGGTGGTACAGGCTTTGAACAAATTAAACTAGCAATTGCGAAAGCAAAGGCATGTGTAAACAACAGTAAATAATAAAAAAGGGTAACCTAATAGGCTTGTTTTCACTTACTTTCCGTTTGGAAAAATAAAGGTGATGTTTAAGCAATTAGGTACCCTTTTTGTTTGTAAAGAAGTGGATATGTTAAATTATTTCTTATCGCTGCGAACAATAAGTACATCACATGGTGCATTTCTTGTAATTCCTTCTGAAACGCTTCCAATAATGAATCGCTCAACAGCATTTAAACCAGTAGCACCGCATACAATTAAATCAGCATTCATTTTTTTAGCAATATTTTTTGAAATGATTACTTTAGGTGATCCGAACTCGATTATTTTTTTTACATTGGAAATGCCTGCTAGTTTAGCAAATTCCATATATTTATCAATTAATTCATTGGCATATTCATCTGCTTTTGTGGCAATTTCTTGATCGTACGCAGCAACAGCTGCAAATGAGCGAGTATCGATGACATGTACAATTACAATGGCTGCATTATTATCTTTTGCTAAAACAACCGCTTTATTAAACGCTTTTTCCGCTTCTAGTGAACCATCAACAGCAACAAGTATATTTTCATAATGTAAGCTCATTTTAAGAAACCTCCTTTATGTATATATTATATAATATATAACTGAACATGCATAATCTTTCCTTGCTCATGAGAGAATAAAAAAGAATTTATATTAGGAGGATTACATGGAATGAATCGTAAAGATGAAAATAAAACAGTTAGTGGCACATTCGAGGGAAATGGAACAGATGAAGTAATCGCTCAAGTGAAGGAAGCGTATAATGATGGAGCGATTGACCAAGCAGTTCCAACGAAAACAGACAATAACAAAAAAGCATAAGAGTGACTCAAAAGTAAACGGAGCCTCCAATGGTTAGATATATCAACATTGGAGGCTCCGTTTTTTTCAGAATGCTGCTTCATGTTAAAGCAAGCAGTTTCTTTTCCTTAGAGCGCTGACACTAAAAGTTTTGTATAACCTTTTTGAGTCACCTTCACGCATTAGATTTTATAGTATTTGCAGCTCTTTCGGGAATTTAGTTAATATTTCTACGCCATCTTTTGTCACATATACATCGTCTTCAATTCTAACGCCTGCAATATTCGGCACATATATTCCAGGTTCAATCGTAAACACCATTCCTTCTTGAAGCACTAATGGATTTGTTTCTGTCAGGGAAGGAAATTCATGTACGCTAATACCCAGACCATGCCCTAAACGATGAGGAAAGTATTCTCCATATCCTCCATTGCGAATGGCTTGTCTCGCAGCCAGGTCAACCGTTTTGCAGGCTACACCAGGTTTTGATGCTTCAATTGCCGCAAGCTGTGCTTTAAGAACTGTATCATAAATTTCTTTTTGTTGATCGCTGACCTCTCCATAAGCAACGGTTCTTGTAATATCAGAACAATAGCCGTCTACTACAACACCTAGATCAAACAGAACAAAATCTCCTTTTTGAATGGGTGTGTCCCCTGGGTTGCCATGAGGAGATGCTCCGTTTTTCCCTGTAAGAACCATTGTAGAAAAAGACATTTTCGCAATCCCTTTTTTCTTTAATTCATATTCAACAGCAGCCAGGACTTGCATTTCTGTTTTCCCTTCTGCAATTTCACTACACCCAACTTCTATCGCATAATCAGCCCATTTGCATGCTTCGCGTATGTAAGAAAGTTCTTTTTCTGTTTTCACCATGCGCAGCTGATTGACTTTTTCTTCTGCAGAAATAAATTGTTTTATAGAAGGAAAACCGCTGCGAAGAGATTCGTATCTGCTTACATTCATATGATCTTTTTCCACTGCAACTTTTTTTACAGTATGTGTTTTAGCAGTAATCTTCTGGTGGATAGCTTCCCATGGATTTTCTATATCACTATAGCCGATAATGTCATATTTCCATCCAGCATTTTTAGCATCATTTTTTTCCATAGCAGGACAAATTAAAATTGGCTGCTCTTGAGGAAATAAAATTAATGCTAGTAATCGTTCATGTGGATCACTATAAAACCCGCTAAAATAAAAAATATTATCGGTGGAAGTTAAAAAGGTAAAATCTATTTCTTCTTCCATCATCCAATTTCCTATTAGTTTAAATTGTTCTTCCATATAAAATTACCTCCAAAAATAGTTTGTTTTATCTTATTGCCTCTGTTAATCGATAATGTTGTTTTTAAGAAGAGAATCTGCGAGACTCCTGCGGAAAAACGAGCTGGAAAGCCCCTTTTGACAGAGTTTATTTTCAGGGTAGACACCCATGCAACAAAATTTGCACCATGGCACATGGAAAGAAGCAGTCTCCACATTTATAGCGCAGAGCAGCGTGAATACACGAAGACTCCTGCGGGAAAGCGAGACAGACGAGACCCTGCAGGAGCGTAGCGACGAAGCGGCTCGGCGCTCGCTAAGCAAGAAGCGTAGTGTATTCACGCTGCGGAACTTCTTTTCAGGGTAGGCTATTTTAAAAGACACTTATTTAGTTCGAACAATAATTCTCAGTAAGAACGATAGGAAAAATTTTTCTAATCTATTGATTTATATGTTTTATCTATTTAGATTATCAACATATAACAGACTTGTAAACATTTGAGAGGCGAAATACTTTTCGCTTAGACATTTTTATTCGTTGTCCGCATAAAATGGGAATAATAGAGGAAGGAGGAAATAGTATGAATAAAAATAGATATTTATTATGTTTGTTATTATGTGGAGTACTTCTATATTATGGAGTTCCAAGACTGGCACCATATAATGATGGTTTGGCTGGTGTTTTCTCCCTCAGCTGGCTAGCATTTGCGCTTATGGTGATAGCAGGGAATTTAACCGCTATTTTATATACACCAAAAAATAAGCAGCAACCAAATAAAAAAATCAACAAGATGCAAAAGAGAAAAAAGGTTCGTTATTATCAGTAGAAGTAGTGGACAGGACAAATAATACACGAATGTTATTATTCATAAAAACTCCCATGAAGAACGAGTACGCGTCTCCATGGGAGTTTTCTGTGTAAAGAAATTTTCTTTACGTATATTTTTTTGTTTTCCTTACTTGAGAAAAGATAAGTAATTGAATCCGGCGCATATAGACTCTATAATAAAGATAATAATTGTGTTTTTATTTGTGTTGGATTTAAAAAGTAACAGATACATAATTATAAAAAGTACAGAATTTTCAATCTGAATTTTTAATTAAGTAATTGCTTTTGTATTGGAAATAAAAATGAGGGTGAACGTTTTGGCTACTAAACATGAACAAATATTAAGTTATATTGATGAATTGCAAGTTGGTGAAAAGATTTCTGTAAGGCAAATAGCCAAAGCGCTGAGTGTAAGTGAGGGAACTGCATATCGCGCGATTAAAGAGGCTGAAAATAAGGGATATGTAAGCACTATTGAACGAGTTGGTACCATTCGTATTGAAAGAAAAAAGAAAGAAAATATCGAAAAGCTAACCTACGCAGAAGTCGTTAATATTGTCGATGGACAAGTTCTTGGTGGAAAAGCAGGCTTACATAAAACATTAAACCGTTTTGTCATTGGTGCAATGAAACTAGATGCTATGATGCGCTACACTGGTGCAGGAAATTTATTAATTATCGGAAATCGTGTTCGTGCACATGAGCTTGTTTTAAAAGCAGGGGCAGCAGTATTAATTACTGGCGGTTTCGATACAGAAGATCATATCAAACGGTTGGCTGATGATTTGCAACTTCCCGTCATTTCAACTAGCTATGATACTTTTACAGTTGCAGCAATGATTAATCGAGCGATTTTTGATCAATTAATAAAAAAAGAAATCGTACTTGTTGAAGATATATTAACTCCGTTAGAGGATACAGTCTATTTAAGAATAATGGATAAAGTAGAGGATTGGCATAAGCTTAATCAGGAGACATTACATGGAAGGTTTCCAGTTGTAGATCAAAATATGAAAGTACAAGGGATGATCACTTCCAAGGATATCATTGGAAAATCCAATGATCTATCTATTGATAAGATTATGACAAAACAACCGATGACTGTAAGCGGGAAGACGAGTGTGGCTTCCTGTTCCCATATGATGGTATGGGAAGGAATTGAAATGCTTCCTGTTGTAGATGAAACAAATCATTTAGTTGGGATTATAAGCAGACAAGATGTATTAAAAGCACTGCAGATGAATCAGAGGCAGCCGCAAACAGGCGAAACAATTGATGATATTGTGACAAACCAGCTGGTATTAACAAAAGGAAAAGCAAAAGGGGAAAATTCTTTTACGTGTGAAGTCACCCCACAAATGACTAATCATATTGGAACTATTTCGTATGGAGTATTTACTACTATCGTCACAGAAGCAGTAAACAGAGTGTTAAGAGGAGGATATAAAAAAGGAGACCTTGTCGTCGAAAACATGACCATCTACTTTATCAAACCAGTTCAGATGGACAGTGTCATTGAAATTTTCCCGAAAATTTTAGAAGTTGGAAGAAAGTTTGGAAAAGTGGATGTGGAAGTATTTAACCAAGACGTTCTCGTAGGCAAGGCAATGATGATGTGCCAATTGATTGATAGAAATTAAGAAAAGCGGAAGCGCCTTGAATAGACCCGAAGAAAAATGTTCTCTTGGCTCAAAAGTGCATTTTACTTTTAGAGACAAGAGGTTATCTTTCACAGGGGCTAGGCGCTGAAGCTAGACAAAGAAAAGCGGAAGCGCCTTGAATAGACCCGAAGAAAAATGTTCTCTTGGCTCAAAAGTGCACTTTACTTTTGGCTGTTTCGTATAGATTGTTGCTTTTAAACCCGCAGCCCGAATACACTTCGCTTTCCGTGGGCGAGCGTCGAGCCTCCTCGTGTGGGGTCTCGTCTTTCTCGCATTCCCACAGGAGTCTACGTGTATTCAGTCTGCTGAGTACATAAAAACAACAAACTCGGAGAAAACAGCCTTACTTTTAGAGGCAAAGGGTTATTTTTCACAAGGGTTAGGCGCTGGAGCTAGACAGTTATCTAACTAGAAACATAAAAATTTTTATACTTTAAAGTGGACAGGAGAAAAATATGAAACAAAATATACTCGATGCTATAAAAAAATACGAAACAATCATAATTCATAGACATATTCGCCCAGATCCAGATGCATATGGATCACAAGGTGGACTAGCGGAAATCATTAAAGCATCATTTCCGACTAAAAAAGTATACACAGTTGGTAAAGAAGAAACGTCCTTACATTTTTTAAGAAGACTAGATGTAATAGAAGATAGTGAATATACAAATGCATTAGTGATTGTTTGTGATACTGCCAACCAAGACAGAGTATGTGATAAAAGATATACAACAGGAGACATGCTAATTAAAATAGACCATCATCCAAATGATGATGCATATGGTGATCTTGTCTGGGTAGATACGTCTGCAAGTTCTACTAGTGAATTGATTTACGAGTTTTATTTATTTGGCAAAGAACAAGGGTTAATATTAAATGATGAAGCAGCGAGGCTGTTATATGCAGGAATTGTAGGAGACACGGGTAGATTTTTGTACCCGAGTACAACAGAAAAAACGTTCAGTTACGCTGGAGATCTAATTAATTATGATTTCTCCAGAACAGATATATATAATCAAATGTATGAGCTAGACCCGAATGTGATTAAATTAAGTGGATATGTGCTGCAAAATTTTGTGATGGTGGAAAGTGGCGTAGCATATATGGCGATAAAAAAAGAAATATTAAATCAATTTGAGGCAACACCTTCTCAAGCTTCTATGCTTGTTGGAAATTTAGGAAACATTAAAGGTGTTAAAGTATGGGTATTCTTTATTGAAGAAGAAGACCAAATCAGAGTAAGATTCCGTTCAAAAGGACCAATAATTAATGTTATTGCCAAGAAGTATAATGGAGGCGGGCATCCGCTGGCATCAGGAGCAAGTATAACGGATTGGGATACCGTTCCTTCTATTATTAGTGATTTGGAAGAAATTTGTAAAAAATAATAAAAAGAGGAGTAGAAAATGTAATAATTGCAGAAACTTTAGGCTGATCGAAAACGTTTGTATTTCGAGGCGTGAAGCTTTGGGAGGAGCGGCGGGCAACAGGATGTTGGTCAGAACGATGTTGTCACAGGACGTGACGTAATTAGTCGTTCATCCTCTTTTTCCTGGTAATGAGCATCCGAGCAAGGCGAACAACGAAGAAATCGAGCGTTTCTCGACAGCCAAAGAGGAGTGGAATCATCATGCTACTCCTCTTTTTAGTCTGCAAAAGCTACACTAATTTCGATATAAACAGTCGTGTAAATAAATAATTCGGTTACTTTAAACTTATAGCGTTTGCCGTCTGAAAGGATGACTTTGTTTTCAATCGATTTTTTTAATAATTCTCTGCTTTTAAACACTTGATCCATATCTTTAGCAATAATGGTGCTAAGATCATCTTTTATAGATACTTCCATTTCATGTACACTTACAGGATTGATATCATATCTTTTTTTATCTTTACTATTAATTTTTACTATTAAATCTTGGATAGTTAATTTTTCCTCTGTGTTTTTATTTAAGTTTGAAAATTCTTTTTGCCAAATATCTTTTTCATTTTCTAGCTCGGCAATGGTATCTTTTTGCGCTTTTAATTCTTTGCTGTACCGTTCTTGCCACACGCCAAACATAAATAAAAAAATGCACCAGCTGATTAAACCTCCAATGACCATTCCAGCAAAAAAACGTTGAAATGCTGGGCTCTTATACAATGGTGGAACTCTCATTTATATATACTCCTGTGTAATCCATTTAATTAGGGTTGCGCCTGTTTGTGCACCACCAAATGCAGAAACGATCAATAAAATTTGTTTAAAGAGATCTTTTGTGGCAGCATCCAACAATCCTTTTTCAAAGCTGTATATCGTATCAAATGTCCCGCCAATTGCGGTTACAATAGCCCAAATCCTGATCATATCTGATATTCGATGAACTTCTGTAAGCAGCGGTTTACCTGTCAGAAAAGCTGCAAGCCCACCAACAAGTGTTCCTCCTACCATTACGCCGAGAGCAATAAAATAACTTTCAATAAAAGATGAAAAAAATGGCTGTTGATTCATTTTATTTAACCTCACATTTTTGGATAATGATCTTACTTCATCATATGGACAAACATCCTTAAATATGAATTATTTGCTAAGTTAAGAAGGGAAATGAGAACGTATTTTCTTTTTTCTTTTAAACCTACTATAATAGTAAGAAAACGAATGTTATTCTAATAAAAATTAATTTTTTTTATAAATGAGCCAAGATATAGGGTGGTGAAAATAATGTCATTTGTTCATTTGCAAGTTTCTAGTGCGTTTAGTCTTCTTTCCAGTACAGCTTCTATTAAACAATTAGTAACTGAAGCTAAAAATAGGGGCTATAAAGCAGTTGCACTAACAGATCGCAATGTTATGTATGGGGCAGCCTCCTTTTATAAGGAATGTCTAAATATAGGGATAAAGCCTATCATTGGATTGACGGTAGATGTCATTAGTGAAGACAACGAGCAAGCGAACCCGCTCGTATTACTGGCAAAAAACAATATTGGCTTCCAGCAGCTTCTGAAAATTTCCAGCGCTATTCAAACAAAAAATCCAAAAGGGATTCCTATCAAGTGGTTGAAACATTATTCGGAAGGATTATTTGCAATAACGCCTGGAAGAGAAGGAGAAATAGAACAATCTTTATTAGCAGAAGATTATACTCATGCTAAAAATATCGTTCATTTGTATAAAAATATATTTGCTCCAGGTCACTTTTTTCTAACGATTCAAAACCATGAGATTTCGCAACAAAATGTATTAAATGACCGTATTTTAAAGCTAGCCGAACAAGAACAGGTGAAAAGAGTAGCGGCAAATAATGTTTTATATGCGAATCAAGAGGATCATTTTGCTCATAGATGTTTAACAGCATTAAAAAATGGAATGAAATTAGCTGACATACATAAGGATGAATGGGATACAGATCAGTATTATTTAAAAGATAAAGTGGAAATGCTTGAACTATTTTCAAGTGATCCAGATGTGTTAGAAAATACGTGGAATCTTGCGGACAGCTGCAACATAGAAATGGATAAACAAATAACCGGGTTGCCAAAATATCCTGTTCCAACAGAAAAAACGGCGCAAAAGTATTTGGAAGAATTGTGCCAGCGAGGATTAATGGAAAGGTATGGACAACCAACAAGCGAACATATCGAACGTCTTCGTTATGAACTGAAAATCATTAATAAAATGGATTATAGTGATTATTTTTTAATCGTTTGGGATTTTATGAAATATGCAAGAGAAAATGATATTTTAACAGGCCCTGGAAGAGGTTCAGCTGCCGGTTCTATTGTTGCTTATGTTTTGTATATAACAGATGTTGATCCAATCAAATACCATTTATTATTTGAACGTTTTCTAAACCCTGAACGGATTACGATGCCGGATATTGATATTGACTTTCCAGATGTTAAACGAGAAAAAGTAATAGAATATGTAAAAAATAAATATGGAGAGTTGCATGTTGCTCAAATTATTACATTTGGAACGCTTGCTGCGAAGGCATCGTTAAGAGATGTAGGACGTGTTTTCGGTTTATCGATGCAGGAATTAGAAGGATTGTCTCGTTCTATTCCATCTAAAATAGGAATTACCTTAAAGCAAAGTATAAAACAATCTCAAAGTTTGCAAACCTTTGTCGCAGAGTCACCAAGAAACCAAACAATCTTTGAAACTGCTTGCAAACTGGAAGGGTTGCCGCGCCATACTTCTACACACGCTGCTGGGGTAGTATTAAGCGAACAGCCGCTAATTCAGATTATCCCTATCCAATCAGGTCATGAAAATATTTATTTAACGCAATACAGCATGGAGTATTTGGAAGAGCTGGGACTATTAAAAATGGATTTTTTAGGGTTGAGAAATCTTTCTTTAATAGAGTCAATCATAGATATTATTTTTCGTGTGACGAAGCAAAAAATATCCATTAAAGAAATTCCACTTGATGATCCGGCCGTTTATCAGTTATTAAGCAGTGGAGAAACAACCGGAATATTCCAGTTAGAATCTGATGGAATGAGAAATGTATTAAAAAAATTACAACCTACAGAATTTGAAGACATTGTAGCAGTAAATGCACTTTATCGTCCTGGTCCAATGGAAAATATTCCGTTGTATATTAATAGAAAGCATGGAAAAGAACCAATTCATTACTATCACGATGACTTAAAAGATATTTTAGAGAGTACGTACGGGGTTATTGTATACCAAGAACAAATCAGTGTGACACGTTTCGCATAAGGAATACATCCGAAAAGCGACATACCTATAAAAGGTAGAGAACTTATAACTTGAAGTTAGGAATGATAGGGTAACGCCTTGAAACTAACTCCCTAATACTCCAACATGGGATAAAATTTTAGGGATTTTATCTTATGAAGCTTGGTGAAGTCGGCAGAAGCAACCTAAGTCAAGAAAGATACAAGTAAAGATTGGTACAAAAGTGGCTAGAGCCCACCTGTCAGGAAAGTATTAAGTAATCGATATGGTTCGTGATATGCCGGGGGTCTACAAAATACTCATGGTGAGAATGTTTATTTATAAAAACTGACGAACTTCCGAATGTAAGTGTCTAAAGTTCTAGATAGTCGAAAGGCTATTACCACTTTAAATGTGGGGTTAGTGAGGTAGAGTAAAAGTTGATTTTATGAAATACCTTATAGTGTTACAGGCACTATCGAAGCTAACAGGCGCAAAGGAAGCACCTAAAAGTATATGTAAAGATAAAGTTATGGGAACGTGGAAAGCTTAGAACGTGGAGAAATCCTAATTTCGATGAAACGGTAATAAGGAAAAGCTTAAAGCTATAACTTATTTTAATCTAAGTGAAAGTAGTGCCACAGTACCGAAGAAACCATGATAATAAGTGGTGGAGGGATAGGCACAAGTCAAGAGTTAAATTCAAAAGTTATAATAAGGTAATCAGAGGTTCGAGTAAGACTAAGAGAGGTAATCCACCTTGAGTGAAAACTCAAAGGAGGTACACCGACTTTGACAATGAATGTAGAAGAAAAGGCTTTGAAAAAGGGTTCGCTTAGATTCAATGAGTACTATGATATCCAAAGTGTATACGATAATCTTTATAAGGATTCTCAACAAGGTAAAGATTTTAAAGGGATTATGGAAATAATAACTAGTCGAGAAAACATTTTGGTAGCATATAGGAAAATAAAATCAAATAAAGGAAGTCTAACAGCGGGTTGTAATAAGAAAACGATTAAGGACTTAACAAAATTTAATCCTGAGGAAATTGTGGAATATGTTAGAAAGAGACTTAGTAACTATCATCCCCATAGAGTAAGAAGAGTTCTAATTCCTAAAGCAAATGGAAAACAAAGACCTTTAGGGATACCAACGATAGAAGATAGGATAATACAGCAATGTATAAAACAAGTACTTGAACCAATATGTGAAGCTAAATTCTATGATTATTCATTTGGATTTAGACCAAACAGAAGTACCAAACATGCAATTGCGAGATGTTATCACCTAATGCAAAGAAGTTATTTGCATTACGTAGTGGATATAGATATAAAAGGATTCTTCGACAATGTAAATCATGGAAAACTGCTTAAACAGATTTGGAGTATGGGAATCAAGGATAAAAGATTGATTTCTATTATCTCGAAAATGTTAAAGGCAGAAATTGTTGGAGAAGGAATCCCTAATATAGGAACTCCTCAAGGAGGAATCTTATCGCCTCTTCTATCAAATATCGTTCTTAATGAACTCGACTGGTGGATAAATTCACAATGGGATGGATTAAAAACTAAACATCAATATAGTTGCTCAATTGCAGTAAACAGAGCTTTAAGTAAAACAGGATTAAAGGAAATGCATATCGTTCGATATGCAGATGACTTTAAAATCTTTTGCAGAACTCTAACAGAGGCAAGAATAATCAAAGCAGCAACAACAAAATGGTTAAAAGAAAGATTATTCTTGGAGATAAGTGAGGAAAAATCCAATATAGTTAACCTTAAAAAGAACTATTCAGAATTTCTTGGATTCAAAATGAAAGTAGTTCGTAAAGGGACAAAATGGAGTGCACACAAAAAGAGTAGCAAAGATAAATTTACTGTAAAGTCGATAATGAATGATAAAGCATTGAGCAAATCTATCGAAAAAGTCAAATCGGTTGTAAAACAAATACAACATGGTAAACCAAAAGAATTGTCAAAGAATATAGGAATATATAATGCGACAATAAGTGGTTTACACAACTATTACAATGCCGCGTCTCACGTGAGTAAAGATTTTCATAAAGTGGATTACCTTACTTTAAATATTAGGAGAAATCGCTTTAAAGACATTGAAACACCATCTGGGACAATGAGTAAATTTATTAAAGATAATTACGGTGAGAGCAAAGGAATTCATTACTTATGTAGTCAAGCAATAATACCAATTGCTAAAATATCACATAAGGCTCCAATGCAATTCAAAAAGGAAATATGCAATTACACTGTCAGGGGAAGAGCACTAATACATCAATCATTAAATTATGACATTCAAAGAAAGATTCAATATCTAATGAAAACCCCAGTACTAAGTGAAAGCATAGAGTACAATGACAACCGATTATCCTTATTCTCAGCCCAAAATGGTAAGTGTGGAATATCAAACGAAATATTAGATATTGGTGAAATACAATGTCATCATAAGAAGCCTAGAAAATTAGGCGTGGATGACAAATACCAAAACCTAATAATAGTAAGAGCGAAAATTCACAGGTTAATTCATTCAACAAATCCTGAAAAGATAAAAGAATTGTTATATGAATTAAACCTTAAAGAAGAACAAATTCGAAAAGTAAACAAACTTAGAAGAAAATGTGGATTAGAAGCGATATAATTTAATATTTAAAGCCTTACATTCTCAAATCATTGAAAACCTTATTAGATAATAAATGAATTCAAATCTTGATGGAACGCCGTATGAGGTGAAAGTCTCACGTACGGTGTGGAGTGGGGGAAAAGTTGGAGATAACATCAAATACTTACCTATCACTATTGCAAATTGCATCGAAAATGGCCGGTTTTTCCCTGGGGGAAGCAGATCTTTTAAGAAGAGCAGTGAGTAAAAAGCAAAAAGCGGTGCTGGATAAAGAAAGAGTTCATTTTGTAAAAGGGGCAAAAGCAAAAGGATATAAAGAACAAACGGCAAACGAAATTTATGAATTAATTGTTCGGTTTGCGGATTACGGTTTTAATAGAAGTCATGCAGTAGCATACAGTATGATTGCGTATCAGCTTGCGTATTTAAAAGCAAAATATCCGCTTTTTTTTATGTCATCCTTATTAACAGCAGCAATCGGCAATGACAAAAAGATACAGCAGTATATACAAGAGTTAAAGCAGATGGGAATGGAAATGTCCCTTCCTTCGATTAACAAAAGCAGCTATTCTTTTTTAGTGGAAAAAAACACGCTTATTTTTAGTTTGGCAGCAATAAAAGGGATTGGGAACAACGTTTTAAAAGAAATAGTAAAGGTTCGAAAACAACGAAAATTTGAAGATTTATTCGATTTTTGTTTGCGAGTTTCACCGAAAATTGTCAATCGAAAAATAATCGAAACACTTATTTATTCTGGCAGCTTTGATGAATTTGGCATAGATAGGGCAACTTTGCTAGCGACCGTTGATGTTGCGATCCAACATGCTCAACTTGTCCACCCAGAGGAATTAAATGAGGAAGATTTATTTGGAGAAGATGATTTCTTTTTTAAACCAAAATATGTGGAAGTGGAAAAAATGCAGGTGGAAGATAAATTATCTTATGAAAAAGCTGCATTAGGATTGTATTTATCGGATCATCCTGTTTCCGTTTACCAAAAATACGCTTCAACCTTAAACAGCACTCCATTAGCTAGCATGAAAATTGGTCCTAAGCAGCGTGGAATTGTATACTTGACAGAAATAAAAGGAATTCGAACAAAAAGAGGGGAGGAAATGGCATTTCTTTCTCTTTCTGATCAAAGTGGTGACAGCCAAGCGGTCGTTTTTCCATCTGTTTATAAAAAAATACGCTCTATGATAAAAAAAGGAGAAACGATACTAATAGATGGAAAAATGGAGGAAAGGAACGGGAATAAACAATTTATCATCCAAGAAGTTTGGAAAATGGAGGAGACTGTCCAATCACTTCCCAAAAAACCACATAAGTTATACATAAAGATAATTAGTGAAAAAGAAACAGATAGCATAAAACACCAGCTGATAAGCATTCTTAAGAATTATCCTGGCAGCAGTCCAGTGATTATACACTACGTTCAATCGTCAAAAACGATTCAACTGCACAATGAATTTAATATTTCTCCAACCAAAGATTGTCTGGATATATTAATCGATTTATTAGGTTCAAATAATGTTATCTTATCTGATTAACTTTACAACTTGGTAAAGTTGTTATATTGTTTAATAGGTCAAAATTAGTGGAAATACTGAATGTGTACAAAAAGGTTAAAGAAAAATATAATGAAAATATTATAATAGATTGAAGACAAGATAACAGTTATAAACTTTTTAAGGTTATCACAAATAGATATTTTTCGAGGCACAAGTTCTGGTCAGGAAAGTTTTGATAATGATCTTTTCAAGAAGACGGTGCAATGAAGAAAGCGAACGTTCGCCGGCAGACAGATATAAATCAATCATAAAAAAGTGAAATATACTTTCGCTAAAATGATTCTATTATACAGGTTATGCCGGGAACAATATCAATGAATTACGATTCCTAGAAGCGAGTGCTCAAAAAGGTAACAAATATGGATTGCAAAAAGACGGGGAGGCTTCCACATTGATTAAGGAAATTTTTTCGAAATCGAAAAAAAAGAAATATGCAACAATCCCATCTGCTTCAACAAAAAATGAAGTGCCAGAAGGGATTATGACAAAGTGTCCAAAATGTAATAAAATCATGTACACAAAAGAATTACAAAAAAACGATAAAGTTTGTTTAAACTGTGGCTATCATCTACCAATGACAAGCTTTGAAAGAATTAATAGCATTTTAGATGAATCCACCTTTAACGAAATAAACAGCCAAATAAAACCAGGCAATCCATTACAGTTTCCTGGTTATGAAGATAAGATAGCTGGAGATCAAAAAAAGACAAAACTTAACGAAGCAGTTGTAACAGGAACAGGACAAATTAACGGTATTCAAGTTGTAATAGCTGTTATGGATTCTTCCTTTCGAATGGGCAGCATGGGATCCGTTGTTGGCGAAAAAATTACATTAGCAATCGAAAAAGCAAATGAACTTTCCCTTCCATTTATCATTTTTACCGCTTCCGGCGGTGCAAGGATGCAAGAAGGAGTGCTAAGTTTAATGCAGATGGCGAAGACAAGCATCGCACTAAAAAAGTTTAGTGATAATGGCGGCTTGTATATTACTGTCATGACTCATCCAACAACAGGTGGGGTTTCTGCAAGTTTTGCCTCATTAGGAGATTATAATTTTGCGGAACCAGGAGCATTAATTGGATTCGCGGGTAGAAGAATAATTGAACAAACAATTAAGGAAGAGCTGCCTGAAGATTTCCAAACTGCAGAATTTTTATTAAAACATGGACAATTAGATGCAGTAATCCCCCGTACAGACATGAAGAAAAAATTATTTTCTGTATTAGATATGCATCAAGCAGGTGGTGAATTAGAATGGTAGGACTAGATTTTGACAAGCCAATTATGGAATTAAAGGATAAAATTAAAGAACTAAATGAATTTTCCGTCAAAGCGAATGTTGATTTATCAGCTGAAATAGAAAAGCTGGAAACACGACTTGCAAAGCTGGAAAAAGATATTTATGAAAATATGAAGCCTTGGGATAGAGTACAAATTGCGAGGCATCCGAATAGACCAACAACACTTGATTACATTTCTTATTTATTTACAGATTTCTTTGAAGTGCATGGAGATCGTACTTTTGGTGATGATGAAGCAATTGTTGGCGGAATTGCTAAGTTTAAAGAGCTGCCGATAACAGTTATTGGCCATCAAAGAGGGAAAGATACGAAAGAAAATATTCGTAGAAACTTTGGAATGCCCCACCCAGAAGGATATCGTAAAGCGTTGCGATTAATGAAGCAGGCAGATAAATTTAAGCGACCTATTGTTTGTTTTATTGATACAAAGGGAGCATATCCAGGAAAAGCAGCAGAAGAACGTGGACAAAGTGAAGCAATCGCAAGAAACTTGTTTGAAATGGCTTCTTTACAAGTTCCTGTTGTATGTATTGTAATTGGTGAAGGAGGAAGTGGAGGAGCATTGGCTCTTGGTGTAGGCAACCATATTCATATGCTTGAGAACTCTACTTTCTCCGTTATTTCTCCAGAAGGCGCCGCTTCTATTCTTTGGAAAGATGCAAACCAAGCAAAACAAGCTGCTGAGAAAATGAAGATTACAGCCCCCGATTTAAAAGAGCTCGGTATCATCGATGAAATTATTACAGAAGTAAAAGGCGGAGCACACCACAACGTAAAAGAACAGGCAGAAGAAATCGAGAAAGTACTGTTTGATTCGTTGAAATTATTACGAAGCAAAACAACAGAAGAGTTAGTAGAGCAGCGTTACAAAAAATTTAAAAGCATGGGGAAATACTTACTTAGTTAGTATTGAACACATACTTTAATATAAAAAGAAAACATGAGGTTTTTTAAATGAGAAAATAATTATTTAAAAGCCTCTTTTTCATGTGATAAGAAAGTATAAAATTTTTTCAACTTAGACGAGTGTCTAGCTACAGCGCCTAGCCCCTGTGAAAGATAACCTCTTGTCTCTAAAAGTAAAAGACACTTTTTGAGCCAAGAGAACATTTTTCTTCGGGGCTGAACAAGGCGCTTCCGCTTTTCTTAAGTTTTTTCAATAAATTTTTGCCAATACATAATAAATGGCAAAGAGTATATGTTAAACTATATGTTGGATAAAAAATAATAGCTAGTAGCATGAAAAATAGGAGTGAAGGAAAAAATAAGCATGTTAAAATGATAAAACGGTTGCATTTACCTGATTATTCCGTGTTTTATTTTTTTTTCAGATTAAGTTGTGATAGATTTATCTTCGTGATATGTTAGAATTGTTATGGAAAAAAAGATAGTATGGATGGGAAGAAATAGGGTTTTTGCCGGTTTTTCATTTTGTGTTACTAATTAATGGGAATAAGTATCTTTTATTATGTAATATTTGTGACAAATGTTGCAGAAAGATAGTTTGTTATATAATTTAGTATATGTACATTACTACATAATGGTTTTGCATTAATTTGTATGAGGTGATTTCAATGACAGTAAAAAGAATTGGCGTATTAACAAGTGGTGGAGATGCACCGGGAATGAATGCTGCAGTTAGAGCAGTAGTTAGAAAAGCGATTTATCATGATATCGAAGTTTATGGGGTAATTGGAGGTTACGCAGGACTTATCAGCGGTAATTTCCAAAAATTAGAAGTTGGGTCTGTAGGGGATATTATTCACCGTGGCGGAACATTCCTATTCTCGGCAAGATGCGAAGAATTTAAAACAAAAGAAGGTCAGCAAAAAGGAATCGAACAGCTGAAAAAACATGAAATTGATGGACTTGTTGTTATTGGCGGAGACGGTTCTTATATGGGTGCGAAGGCCCTTACTGAACAAGGTTATCCATGTGTTGGAGTTCCAGGGACAATTGACAATGATATTCCGGGAACTGAACTGACAATCGGATTTGACACTGCTCTTAACACGGTAATTGATGCAATTGATAAAATACGTGATACAGCAACTTCACATGAAAGAACATTTATTATTGAAGTAATGGGAAGAAACGCTGGAGATATTGCACTTTGGTCAGGACTTGCTGGCGGTGCTGAGACTATTCTGATTCCAGAAGAAGACCATAATATAGAAGAAGTGATTTCACGCTTGAAAAAAGGTCAAGAAAGAGGAAAAAAACATAGTATTATTGTCGTGGCAGAAGGTGTCAACAGCGGCGTGGAAATTGGAAAACAAATTGAAGCAAGCACTGATTTTGATACACGTGTGTCTGTTTTAGGACATATGCAGCGTGGAGGATCACCTACTGCAGCTGACCGAGTACTTGCAAGCCGTTTAGGTGCATATGCTGTCGAACTTCTTGTTGAAGGAAAAGGTGGACGAGCAGTTGGGATAGAAAAAAATGAATTGGTGGACTATGATATTATCGAAGCGCTAAGTCGCAAACATACAATTGATAATAACTTATATCGTCTATCAAAAGAGCTTTCAATCTAATATATTATTAGTGAAGGAACTCGGATTGGGTAGACAGTTGTTATGCAAAGGCTTCTTCCTAATTTGAGTTCTTAAAATGAGAAGAAATTATCTAAAAAATTGGAGGGCATTTTAAATGCGTAAGACAAAAATAGTTTGTACAATTGGTCCTGCTAGTGAAAGTATTGAAAAATTAACTAAATTAATGGAAGCTGGAATGAACGTAGCTCGTTTAAACTTCTCACATGGTGATTATGAAGAGCATGGCGCTAGAATTAAAAGTATCCGTGAAGCAGCAGAAATTGCTGGCAAAAATATTGCCATTTTATTAGATACAAAAGGTCCAGAAATCCGTACAAACAACATGAAAGATGGCGCAATTGAATTAGAATCTGGAAAAGATATTATTATTTCCATGACAGAAGTAGAAGGAACAACAGAAAAGTTTTCTGTTACTTATACTGGTCTTATTGACGATGTTCAAGTTGGAAGTAAAATTTTATTAGACGACGGCTTAATCGGTTTAGAAGTTACAAGCATCGATAAAGCAGCAGGGGAATTACATACTAAAATTTTAAATACTGGTACATTAAAAAATAAAAAAGGTGTTAACGTACCTGGAGTTTCTGTAAACTTGCCTGGTATTACGGAAAAAGACGCAAATGATATTCGTTTTGGTATCGAACAAGGCATCGATTTTATTGCAGCATCATTTGTACGCCGTGCTTCAGATGTTTTGGAAATTAAACAATTATTAAAAGACAATAACGCATCTCATATCCATATCATTCCAAAAATTGAAAACCAAGAAGGTGTGGATAATATTAATGAAATTTTAGATGTTTCTGAAGGATTAATGGTAGCTCGTGGTGATCTTGGTGTAGAAATCCCGGCTGAAGAAGTTCCATTAGTACAAAAAATGTTAATTGAAAAATGTAATATTTTAGGGAAACCTGTTATTACTGCTACACAAATGTTAGATTCCATGCAGCGCAATCCACGTCCAACTCGTGCGGAAGCAAGTGACGTTGCTAATGCAATTTTTGATGGTTCAGACGCAATCATGCTTTCTGGAGAAACTGCTGCAGGTTTATATCCGGTTGAAGCTGTTCAAACAATGCATAATATTGCTTCAAGAGCAGAGACAGCTTTAAATAATAAAGAAATTCTTTCTAAAAGAAGCAAAGAGGTAGAACATAATATTACTGATTCTATCGGACAATCTGTTGCACACACAGCTTTAAACTTAGAAGTTAAAGCGGTTATTACACCAACAGGCAGCGGACATACAGCAAGAATGATCTCAAAATATCGTCCAAAAGCTCCAATTGTTGCGGTAACATATGATGCACATATTTTAAGACAGCTTGCATTAGTATGGGGTGTATATCCTCGTTTAAGCCATAAATCTGAATCAACAGACGAAATGTTGGATATTGCAGTACAAGAAAGTGTAAACTGCTCTATCGTAACACATGGTGACTTAGTAGTTATTACAGCTGGTCTTCCTGTTGGAGAAGCTGGTACAACAAATATCATGAAAATCCACGTTGTTGGCGATGTACTTGCAAAAGGTCAAGGAATTGGCCGCAAAACAGCTTTCGGTAAAGTAGTAGTTGCTAATACTGCTGCTGAAGCACTTGAAAAAGTTACACCAGGTTCTGTTTTAGTAACAACTGGAACAGATCGTGAAATGGTTCCAGCAATTGAAAAATGCAGTGCGTTAATTACAGAAGAAGGCGGCTTAACTAGCCATGCTGCTGTTGTTGGAATAAATCTTGGCATTCCTGTAATTGTAGGTGTTGAGAACGCAACAAGTATTTTTTCTGAGGGACAAGATATTACAGTTGATTCTCGCATCGGTACTGTTTACAGCGGACATGCAAGTGTACTTTAATTAAATTAGGCTGTTTTCTAAAAGTTTGTTGCTATTTGATTAAGATGAAAAACCTTTAAATATACTGAGCAGCCTGAATACACGTAGACTCCTGCGGGAAAAGCGAGAAAGACGAGACCCTGCAGGAGCAGAGCGACGAAGCGGCTCGGCGCTCACCCGCGGAAAGCGAAGTGTATTCAGGCTGCGGGTTAGATAGCAACAATCTATACGAAAAGAGCCTTAAATAAAAAATAGAAGGGTGTCAAATCGTTCATAATCGTATATTCTCTTAATTTTAAAGAGAATAAGGGGTGGATATGACGATTTGACACCTTTTATTTATTTTTTGGAAAGGCTGTTTTCTAAAAGTTCGTTGTTTGTGAATAAAATAATAAACATGGCTGCGAGGTAAATAACAACAATATAAAAAGAGCGTTTGGAAAATAAGTTATTAAGGATAGAATAGAGTGGTATATTTTGGCTGGTGCATACTATTTCCCTATTGCGAGAATAATCATTATAATAAAAGAGAAAGTGGTTAACTAGGGGGATGTATATGCGGTATTTTATTGTGGCGTTATTGAGTTTGCCTTTTATAGAAATAGCGGTTTTTCTTCTTTTAGGTAAATCCATAGGCATTCCTGAAACATTATTTTTTATTATTTTGACAGGTTTGATTGGTGCCTATTTATTAAAAAAGCAAGGGTTAAAAGCATATAAAAACGTACAGGAACAGCTTCGGTTTGGCCAGCTGCCAGGCGATGCTATTTTAGATGGATTATGTGTATTAGCAGGAGGATTTTTATTACTGCTGCCGGGCTTTTTAACAGACATACTAGGTGCAGTAATATTATTGCCGCCAACTAGAAAAATAATAAAACAGCTGCTAATTAAATGGATGCAGCAGAAAATCCATAAAAACAATCGAGTAAAAATCATTCATTAAAAAAGGCTGTTTTCTCAAAGTTTGTTGTTTTTTACGTAAAAATCTGTGAGAAGAAGTACTCAGCAGCCTGAATACACGTAGACTCCTGTGGGAATGCGAGAAAGACGAGACTTACGCAGAGCGTATGCGACGAGGAGGCTCGACGCTCGCTAAACGGACGAAGTGTATTCAGGCTGCGGAGTTTAAAAGCAACAATCTATACGAAAACAGCCTTAAAAAAACTAGCGGAACCCTTTAAGGGCCGCTAGTTTTTTTGAGGTAGTTATTCATTCGTATTATAAGTTTACGGTTTAATATTTTCTTTTCCGATAATATATTCCCAAATATCTTTAAAAATATTTGCTTTATGCAGTGTACTAATAATAACTAATGTAACCGGTCCGATGATAAGACCTAAAAAGCCAATTAATTTAAATCCAACAAAAAGCGAAATTAAAGTAGCTAAAGGATCAAGCCCAATACTGGAGGAAAGGATTTTAGGTTCCATTATTTGCCGTTGTACAAGAACAACAATATAAAGTACGGCTAAGCCGATTGCAAGCCCTGTTTGTCCTGAAATCACTTCATAAACAATCCATGGAACAAAAATTAGCCCAGTTCCTAAATAAGGGATTATATCAACAATTCCTGTAACGAGGGCGATCGTAATCGCATAATCTACTCGTAATATTAACAATCCAATTAAAATAATAATTGTTGTTATGGAAACAAGCGTTAATTGTGCTTTCATAAATCCTAATAATGCCTTTTTTAAATCGGAAAAAATTGTTTTGCTGCTTGTATGTATACGGTTTGGGAACAACTTTCCAAAAGTAACAGACAAGCGAGCCCAATCTTTGCTAATAAAAAATGTCGCTAATAAAGAAAAAATAATCACACTAGCTGCGTTTGGAAACCATGATAAAATAATCGGGATATTCTGAAAAAATGCTTGAATAAAATCGCCCATTTTGGTTCCGACCTGCTCGCCAACATTTTTAATATTAGCAATAATGGTATCTTGTTGACCTGTTCCCAAATTATTAAAAAGCATTGCAATTCGATTGTAGAGAGGAATAATCTGATCTGTAAAAATAGTTTCTAAATATTCAATAATAGTATTAATATGACGGGGGACAACACTGGCTAAATAGGCAGCACCAACAACTATTTCAGCAATTAATAAAGTGATTAATCCTGCAAAAAAGGATAAGATACAAATGATGCTAATCAAAACAGAGAAGGATCTTGGCAGCTTACATTTAAACTGAAAAAAATTCACTAATGGATTCATAAAAAATGCAATTAAAAAGCCAATAATAAAAGGATAAGTAATCTTGGATAAATAGTAGAAGCTAACTAATAATACTATTGTAAGTCCGATAACAAATAAAAATCGTAAAAATCGGTGTACATATATTGGATTCAAAAATAACCCTCCTACTTATCGAAACGAATTAAAAAAGAATACTATACACATTATAGTCGAGATAGAGGGTGAATACCAAAAATATCCTGATGAGAGCGGAGAAAACGTCGGGATCGTATATTATTTAACTCAAACTTCCCAGTTATAAATTCCTCTTCATGTATTTCCATAACTTGGTTTAGAGCAATTAGAAAAGGGTGATTGATTAGTCTTTTAGGATGTTTTTTTGCAAACATTATTCCTTA